>JBGPYQ010000194.1:0-6836 GCA_041493345.1 Gammaproteobacteria bacterium
CGTTCTTTTCCGCGTCGTGTTCATCCTGCTCGCCCTGGCGTGCGGTCTCGGCATCCTCATCTACATCGTGCTGTGGCTCGTGATTCCGCGTCCCTCGACCCTGCCCGCCGCAGGCAATCGATCAAGCTGAAACTTCTCCTGGTCGAGGAATGGAGAGCCTTATGAGAATCGCAACGCTAATTGTCGTTCTACTTGCCGGCTGTGCCGCCCCGGGCGGCGAGGTCACCGAAGCGAGGGAAAGTTGGGTCGGCGCCACGTACGATGAGGTCGTGTTGCGCTGGGGGACGGCCGCCCGCAGCACGAAGCTCACCGACGGCCGCAACGTCTACACCTGGGTGTCCGACAACGTGGGCTCCCGGGGTGGCTCGTCGGTCGGTTTCGGGATCGGCGGCGGCAGCAGCGGCGGAATAGGCATCGGCACCGGCATCATGTTTGGATCTGGCGGCGGCGAAACGGTGCGCTGCGAACGCACGCTGATATTCAAGGACGGGCGCGTAGTCGAGCAGAACTGGCAGGGGCCGGCGGAGTACTGCAAGAGCTTCGGCCGGTCCGCTCGCTAGTCTCGCAAAGCGGATCCTTCCATGCGCGCGGATGGGCCCGGGCGTCTGCGCATCGACAAGTGGCTGTGGGCGGCGCGCTTTTACAAGACGCGCAGCTTGGCCGCGCGGGCGGTGGAGGGCGGCAAGGTGAAGCTCAACGGCGAGCGCGTGAAGCCGGGCAAGGACGTGAAGACCGGCGATCAGCTCGAAGTGCGCTCGGGAGAGCTGCAATGGCTGATCGAAGTGCGCGCCGTGGCGCTGCGGCGCGGTCCGGCTGCCGAGGCGGCGCTGCTGTATACGGAGGGCGATGAGAGCCGGGCGAGGCGCGAGCACATGATCGCTATGCGCCGCGCCGGGCCGCATCCGGCGCAGGGCACGCACGGACGGCCTTCCAAGCGCGACCGGTGCATGATCCGGCGTTTTACGGGCGAGTGAGCGGTTGGTAAGTGCGAGCCGGGTAGCGTCGAACTGCTTATCCGAACACAGCGAACTCGTTATCCAAACGCGGCGAGCCCACTCGCGCTTGACGCTGCGCGTGCCGAGGGTATGATTTGCCGTAGCGCCCGCAAAGCTCTGCCAAGAAAAAAAACCGTTGTACCAGGCGTATCCTGCCTGTTGGCGCGGCGTAACACTACGCTTCGACCACCTGGGAGAAAACAATGCAAAAGCCGATATTCTTTTCCTTGACCACTGCTTTGCTGGGCTTCGCGGTGCTCGCAGCACCTGCAGCAGCGAACGACAAGAGGCACTCGCCGCCGCCCGTGAGTTGCGTGGAGCTCGCGACCGATCCGGACAACGGTCTCGCAGGGAATCCGGTCGTGAAATCCGCAAACAGCCAGATCATCGCCGCAAGCGGCGCGAACGTGGCCTATTGCCAGGTCAACCTGCTTTACGGCACGAATCCCAACCAGAACATCAATATCCGCGTCGGTCTGCCGCTCAACGCCATGGACGGCGGCACGGGCAGCATGCACGGCGCCTGGAACGGCAGAACGCAGGGGATCGGCGGCGGCGGGTGCGCGGGTAGCCTGAACGTCAACGCCCCTGTGAACACGGGCTACGTGGGCTCGGGCACCGATACGGGCCACGCGGGCGGCAACTGCGAGCCCGGCGTGAACTCGGACGGCTCGTACAATCTTCAATTCATTCAGGACTTCATCCGCAACGGCATCAAGGAGCAAGTCCTCTTCTCCAAGGCGATCACCGCCAAGTACTACGGAACGAAGCCCGCTTACAACTACTGGAACGGCTGCTCGACGGGCGGGCGCCAGGGCTATTTGCTCGCGCAGGAACTCGGCAAGGAGCTCGACGGAATTCTGGCGAGCGCTCCGGCGATTTACTGGACGCGGTTCCAGACCGCTCAGATGTGGGGCCAGATCGTCATGAAGGATCTGGTGGGCGGCCCGATCTCCGCGGCCAAGCTCAACCAAACCAGTGCCTCGGCGGTCGCGGCGTGCGACGCCGCCGACGGAGTGACCGACGGCATCATCGACGATCCGCGCACTTGCAAGTTCAGCGCGGTGGCGAACGTCTGCGGCGCTCCGACGGCTCCGGCGACGAACTGCCTCACGCTGGCCGAAGCGGATGCGATCGACAGGATCTGGGACGGCCCGCGGAACCCAAAGGGCAACAGGATCTGGTTCGGGCTCGATCGCGGGACCGCCCTGACCGGCTTGAACGGCACCAACCCATTCGCTCTGGGCGTCACCCAGTTTCATTGGGACGAGCACAACCTCGGCTTCGATTGGAAGACGGTCACAGCGCTCGGCTATCCGCAGGTGGCGCAGGACGGATCCAGGAACATCGCCGACGTGACCGATACCATCGGCGATTTCGATACTTTCAATCACCACGGCGGGAAGCTGCTCACTTTCGTCGGAGGAAACGATCAACTCATCTTTCCGCGCGGCGTGATCAACTTTTATCGCGATACGGCCCAGCACTACGGGGACCACGGTGAGGCCGATTTCAAGCGGCTCCAGAAGTTCTACCGTCTGTTCCGCGCTCCCGGCGTCGGCCATTGCGGCGGCGGCAACGGGCCCCAGCCGCAGAACCTGTTTGGGGTGCTGGTGGACTGGGTCGAGAACGGCGCGGCGCCGGATCAGATCCTGGCCTCGACCACGACCGGCGGCGTGGTCACGCGCACGCGTCCGCTCTGCCCGTATCCGCAGACGGCGATCTACAACGGCAGCGGCAGCACGGACGATGCGAGCAACTTCCACTGCGGCGGGAATCTCGAAAAACGGCGCGTCGTGTGCGGCGACGCGCTCGTGAAATACAAGCACGAGGCGGATGGCCGTTTGGACTTTGCGGCGAGCGGGTTCGACCGCGACGATTGTTCCCACGAGAATGATCGTGGACACGACCATGACGATGACCATGATCATGACGACCACCACGGGGGCCGTTGAATAAGCCTGCGCTCCTGATCCGCAAGTTTGGGATGTTCGCCGACCGCTAGGCCGGCGTGCCTGACGGCAGCACGACGCCCCGGAGAGAAATCTTCGGGGCGTCTTGTTTTGGGGAGCGCGCTGGTGGAGATCCCTCGCGGAGTTTATCCTGAGCGCGGTCGAGGAGCTCGGAATAACAGGCTCATGAATCGGTTGATCGCGCAATACGGGCTGGCGCTGGTCTTTGCGAACGTGCTGCTGGAGCAGGTCGGGCTGCCTATTCCCGCGGTCCCGGCGCTGATCGTGGCCGGCGCGCTGGCGGCTGAGGGCCAGTTTTCGCCTCTCGCGATTTTCGGCGTGGCCTTCGCCGGGTGCATGATCGGCGACGCGCTCTGGTACGTCGCGGGCCGGCGCTACGGCCGCCGCGTGATGAAGCTGCTATGCCGCCTGTCGCTCTCGCCCGATTCCTGCGTGAGGCAGACCGAGGTTCGCTTCGAGCGCTGGGGCGGGCTCACGCTGGTGCTGTCAAAGTTTATCCCGGGTCTCTCGACCATCGCGCCGCCGCTCGCGGGCGCGATGCGGCTCGGCTGGCCGTCCTTTCTGCTGCTGAACGGCTTGGGCGCGGCGATCTGGGCCGGCGTGGCGATCGGTGCGGGGATGGTGTTCCATGCCCAAATAGGCGACCTCATGCTGCGCCTGGAAGACCTTGGAATCCTGGCGATCGAGGCGGCCGGCGTGCTGCTCGGCGCATACATCGCCCTCAAGTGGTGGGAACGGCGGCGCTTCTACAAGATGCTGCGCATCGCACGGATCGGCGTAGCCGATTTGCGCGCGCTGATGGACGGTGGCAAGCGCCCGGTGGTCGTGGACGTGCGCTCGCCCGGCACACGCGAGCTCGACCAGCGCTTCATTCCCGGCGCCCTGGCGATGGACATCGCCGAAGTGGACCGGCGGCTCGATCAGTTGCCGGCCGATCGCGAAATCATTTTCTACTGCACCTGTCCCAACGAAGCTTCGGCGGCGCTCGTCGCAAAAAAACTGATTGGGCTCGGCTACACCAAAGTGCGCCCGCTGCATGGTGGGCTGGATGCCTGGATCGCGGCCGGCTATGAGGTCGAGGAGCGACAGAGTGTTCATCCGCGGGTCTCAAGTTCGAGTTTGGGTTAGGAAACCGCTCAATTAGCGTCCGCGATACATTCGGGCCTTGGTAGCCCTGTGTTACTCCAACGGGGAGCCGGGTGTTCTTTGCCTACACGGCCGCCTATACTATGAGCGCCCGTTTATCGAGCTGGACCCGTGGCAATCGGTATTGTCAGGACGTGCCTCAGCTCGGATACGGAGTACATGGGCCCGCCCGTACATCTTGCGGCCGGGTTTTTATCAGGCAACTTCGAGGTTCGAGAGGGGGTTTGGTCATGAAACGATTGATCCGTTTATTTGTGGGCATACTGGTTCCCGCCATCATGCTGGTTGGAGTAGCCGCGAATCCTGCGATGGCGCAGGACAAGGCGAAAGCGGCGAAAGCAGAGAAAGGTAAGGCGACTATCACGGTGCTGGCGGAAAACGACAAGGTGCGGGTGTACGAGGCCCGTTTCAAGCCCGGCGACGAAAGCGCGAGCATCGCGCGCCCATTTCGCGCCATACGCGCTTTGAAGGGCGGGACCATCATGCGCACCTACCCCGACGGCAAGACCGAAAAGGTCGTATACAAAGCCGGGGACGTGAAACTGGTAGGTCCGGACCCTGTATTTAAGGGCAAGAACGTAGGGAAAACCGAGATCGTGCTTTACGTCGTGCAGCCGAAATGAGGCAAGCAGCGCCGCGGGCGGGTCCATTGGCTCGACATCGTTCCGGGTCTGTTCGGCGATTTACTCAAACCCCTCTCCGGAGGGGTTTCTTTTTTCGAGCGAGCGCAGCCCGTTCAACCTAGTGCCCAGATTTGCCCTGTATTGTTGTGCGTGGCCGCGAATGTATTATGCTTACGGCTGACGGAAAAGGCCCGGAGACGGCCTGAATGCCGCTGCACCCACAAGGGAGATCGATGAGCGACCGGCACACCATCCTCGCCTGGTCGGAGCGGGGAGCCATCGCGGACGTGCGAGCGGCGCTCGGCGTTGCCGGAGTGCTGCCGGCGGCGCGGGACTGGCGCGCGTTTCTCGACCGCTTGCTGCTGTGGTCCGGCGCGGTCGCGCTGGCTGCCGCGATGGTCTTCTTCATCGCGCATAACTGGAACGATCTCGGCAGGTTCGCCAAGTTCGGATTGGTCGAGCTGCCCCTCATTGCGGCGGTGCTCGGGTATTGGCGGCTGGGGCCGGACCGCGCGGCCGGGAAAGCATCGCTCCTCGTCGCTTCCATTCTTCTGGGCGCATTGCTCGCGCTCTTCGGCCAGACGTACCAGACGGGAGCGGATACCTGGGAGCTTTTCGCCAACTGGGCGGCTTTGATGGCGCCCTGGGTCCTCATCGGGCGCTTCGCCGGCCTGTGGATGTTGTGGGTCGCGATCGCGAACGCCGCGATCGTTTTCTATTTTCAGGTCTTTCCCGGCCTGTTTGGAATTGTGTTCAGCACCGAGCGCCAGCTCTGGACGCTGTTTGCCTTCAATACGGCGGCGCTCGCCGGCTGGGAGCTCGCGGCGCGCCGCATTGCCTGGCTCGACGAGCGCTGGGCGCCCCGGCTGCTTGCGATCGCGAGCGGCGCGACCATCACGATGTTGATGCTCCACGCGATCTTCAACTGGCGCGAAGCAAGCCCCTTCGCCTTGATTGCTTATCCGGTCTGGCTCGCCTGTGTATATGCAGTGTACCGGCTGCTGATGCGCGATCTGCTGGTGCTCGCCGGCGGCTGTCTTTCGATCATTATCGTCGTGACGGCGTTTCTCGCCAAAAACCTGCTCGAGGGCCGGGGCGAAGCGGGAGCCTTTCTCCTCATCGCAATGGTGGTGATTGCGATGGCCGCGGGATTCGGTTGGTGGCTGAAGCAAACGGCACGCGAGGCCGGCGCATGAATCCGTCTTCCGTGCGCGAGCTCTGGTCGAAGCTTGCCTCCGCCGGCTTGACCGTCGGCGACATACCCCAGGCCGGGGAAGCGCATACGCCGTGGTATGTACGCGTGATGCTCGGCATCGCGGGATGGATCGCAGCCGGATTTCTTCTCGGGTTCGTGGGGGTGGGGTTTGAGTTCGTGATCAAAAGTAAAGTGGCGTCTATTTCGGTGGGCGTCACGGTCATCGCGGCGGCGTATGCCGTGTTTCGCGCCGCGCCGCGCAACGATTTCACTTCCATGTTCGCACTGGCGGTGAGCTTTTCCGGACAGGCGCTGATGATTTTCGGCGTTTTCGGGTTGTTCGAGCGCCATATGACCGCTGCCATGCCCTGGGCGGCGATTGCAGTCATCGAGGCGGTGCTTGCCGTCGCGATGCCGAATTTCATCCATCGGGCCGTTTCTGCGTTTGCCGCGGGGCTCGCCTTCGCTTACGCGTGCGAGATGTCCGGCGCTCATGCTGTACCCGCAGGCGTCATCGCTGCGGCGGTCGCCTGCGTATGGCTGAACGAGGCGCGGCTCGGAAAACTGCATGCGATCGTGACGCCGATCGGCTACGGTCTCACGCTGTCGTTCATGCAGATCGAAGGCGCGGCGCTCTTGCGAAATTCGGCGGCGATGGTATTCGGTCCCCGGGTTTTGCCCGAAGCCTCGCTCTGGATCAGAGAAGCACTGGTCGTGGCGGCCCTGCTCGTCTCGGTAGGCGTGCTGCTCAAGCGAACGGGATGGACGCCGCGGGAGCCGAGAACGGTCCTTGCTCTTGTCGCGGCGGCGGACGGGCGCATCGTCGCCGCGCTGACTCCGAGCGCGATCGCGACCTACCGGCGACTGGATGACGGAACGCCGCTCGCCCCGAACGAAATCCTGC
>JBGPYQ010000090.1:0-12327 GCA_041493345.1 Gammaproteobacteria bacterium
AGCAGCCAAACGCCGGTCTCCGGCCCCACGGGACAGTCGTAGGCAACGCCGTTCAACGGCTCGCGGACGACCGCGCTCGCGAACGAGGAAGCGGCGGCGTTCGCCTTGCCCGGGCGCACGACGACGGTCGGCAGGCGGAGCGACCTCCCGTCGAGGTAGCCCTTGCGCGAGAAATCGCTCACCAGGTATTCGCCGATCACCTTCTGCGAGCCGTAGGAAGTCTGCGGCGCCGGCGTGGTCGAGTCGTCGAGCACTTCCGGCAGCTCGCCGCCGAAGGCCGCGACCGAGCTCGCGAACACGAGGCGCGGCGGCCGCGCGCACTTGCGCGCCTGCTCAAGCACGTTGCGCATGCCTTGCAGGTTGACGCGCATGCCGAGGTCGAAGTCAGCCTCCGCGGCGCCCGAAACCACTGCTGCCAGATGGAACACCGACCCCGTGTCGGGCCCGATCGCGCGCGCCGCGAAACTGGGATCGGAGATGTCGCCCGCGAGCGTCTCCAGCCGCGGGTCCTTGCGCAGATCAGAGGGGAACGCCTGATCGATGAGCACGACGCGCGCGATCTTCTGCGGCGCGCCGTCGGCGCCCGCGAGCGTTCCGCGCGCGAGCAGTGCTTTCGCGAGCTTGAAGCCGATGAAACCGCCGCCTCCGGTGATGACGACTCTCATTCGATGACTCTCATTCGGAGTTTGGATGGATGTTGATTTCGGCGGCCCGGGTCAAGGCGCTTCCTACTTGAAGAAGTTGCCGACCGCCTCGGTCATCGAGGCCGAGTGCTTCGGCAGCCACAGCACGATCTCGGGGACGTAGGTGCACACGATGAGCGCGGCGAACAGCGGCACCAGCCACGGCAATATCGCCATTGTAGTGCGTTCCACCGAGAGCCTGGCGGTGCGCGACAGCACGAACAGCACCGTGCCGAGCGGCGGATGCAGCAGGCCGATCATGAGATTGAGCACCATCACCAGGCCGAAGTGCACGAGGTCGATGCCTAGCGTCTTGCAGATCGGCACGAGGATGGGAACGAGCAGCGTGATGGCCGCCACCGGCTCGAGGAAACAGCCGAGGAAGAGCATGAGCAGATTCGCGAGCAGCAGGAACACCCAGGGCGTGTGGGTGAAGGAGAGCACCCAGGCGGCCACCGCATCGGTCACGCGCGCCACGGTCAGGAGCCACCCGAATATCGAGGCAGCCGCGACGATCAGAAGCACGGTCGCGGTGGTTTCGATCGTGTCCATCGAAATCTTCACCAGCATCTTCAGGCCGATCGTGCGGTACCAGAACAAGCCGAGAACAAGCGCATAAGCCGAGGCGATGATCGCGCCTTCGGTGGGCGTAAACACGCCGAAGGTCATGCCACCCAGCAGGATCACCGGGGTCATCAGCGCGAGAAACGCATCGGCGAAGGTGCGGCCGAGCGCGGACCAGGAGAATGTCGCGTCGCGCCCGTAGTTGCGGCGGTGCGCGTACCACGCGACCGTCATCATCATGAACACGCCCATGACGATGCCCGGGATCACGCCCGCGAGGAACAACTGCCCGATCGAGACGCCGGCGAGCATGCCGTAGATCACGAACGGGAGCGAAGGCGGGATGATAGGGCCGACCGTGGCCGAGGCCGCGGTGACGCCGACCGAGAACTCGATCGGGTAGCCGTGGTCCTTCATTGCCTTGATCTCGATGGTGCCGAGGCCCGCCGCGTCGGCGATGGCGGTGCCCGACATGCCGGCGAAAATCATCGAGCCGACGATGTTCACGTGTCCGAGACCGCCCTTCAGCCAGCCCACCAGGGCGAGGGCGAAGTTGTAGATGCGGTTGGTGATGCCCGCCGAGTTCATCAGGTTTCCGGCGAGGATGAAGAAGGGCACGGCCAGCAGCGGAAACGAATCGATGCCGCCGTACATGCGGTGGATCACGACGAAATCCGGGATCGTGCCCGAGAGCATCACGTAGGCAAGCGACGCGGTCACCATCGCGAGTGCCACCGGAACGCCCGCGAGCATGAGGACCAGGAAGCCGACGAGCAGCACGGCGGTCACGCCTTGTCCTCCTCGAAGACATCCGGGCGCTCGAGCACGCTGTAGCCCTGCCGCCAGTGCTTCCAGCCAACCTGCAGCGCGCGGCCGAACATCAATGCGAAGCCGGCGAGCATCGCGCCGAATACGAGGCCGATCGGGAGTTCGACGATGGCCATGCGCTGCGAGCCGATCCGGTCCATGAGAAGCCACGTCAGCCATACCGCGTAGCCGAGAAAGGCGGCGCGCACCAGATCGACGAAGGTGGAAAGCGCGCGCGTTACCGGTTGCGGCAGGAACCGGTAGACGAAGTCCACCTGGATGTGGGTGTTACGCCGTATCGCCATCGCGCCGCCGAGAAAAGTGACCGCGACGAGGAGATAGCGCGCGATCTCCTCGGTCCAGCCCGCCGCGTCGTTGAGCACGTAGCGGGTGAACACCTGCGTGAAGACCACAACCGCGAGCGCCCAGAACACGGCGAGCACGATCCAGTCTTCCCAGCCGTAGGCGGAAAGCCGGACTTCCTCGTCGGTGACGTGGAAACGGCCGTCGGCGCCGAGGACGTGTTCCCCCGTGCCGGATTCTTTCTCCGAAGGTACGCTCATTTTTCCGGTGTCATGCCCGCGCAAGCGGGCATCCAGAAGTCTCTGGGTTCCCGCTTGCGCGGGAACGACGGGAATTACCGGAGCGCCTGCAGCCGGTCGTAGGTTTCGCGCGGCCAGGGCAGGGCGCTTCCGTCCGGGAGCTTGCCGCTCTGGTAGTACTTCTGCACGGCCTCGATGAACGGCCGCCGGTCGACCTTTACCACGGTCTTGCCGCGCTTGGCGAACTCGCCGGCGAGGCGGCCTTCGATGTCGACGATCTCGCCGGTCGCGCGCACCGCGGCCTCCTTGTAGACCGCTTCGAATATCCTGCGGTCGGCTTCGGACAGCTTGCTCCAGAACGGTCCGCCCATGATAGTGAGGAGCGCGTCGGTGATGTGGGCGGTCAGGTTGATGTGGGACTGCACTTCGTAGAATTTCTTCGCGTCGATGGTGGGCAGCGGATTCTCCTGCGCCTCCACCGTGCCGTTCTGCAGCGCGAGATACACCTCGGCAAAGGCGATCGGCGTGGGGTTGGCGCCGACCGCGCGCGGGAAGAGCGTATACAGCGGCGCGTCCGGCACGCGGATCTTCAGTCCCTTCATGTCCTCGGGGCGGTTCAGCGCCTTGTTGGCGGTGGTCTGGCGGTTGCCGTAGTAGGTGATTGCCACGACCGTGTTGCCGCCCGAAGCCTTCTGGTAGCCCGCGGAGAGCTCGCGAAAGAGAGGCGACTCGGCGTACTTCTTCCAGTGGTCGAAGTCGCGGAAGATGAACGGTGCGCCGCCGATCGAGATCGGCCCGTGGCTGCGCCCGGCGAACAACTGCCCGGTGTAGATCATGTCCACCGTGGCGAGCGTCAGGCTCTGGTTGATCTGTGTCTCGTTGCCGAGCGAGGATGCCGGAAACACATCGACGGTGTAGCGGTTGTTGGTGCGCTTGGCGATCTCGCCCGCCGCCCATACGGCGGCGGTGTGATACGGCTCGCTCGTCTCGTAGACGTGCGCGAACTTGAGTTTCTGCTGCGCCAATGCGGCGGTGGCCGGCAGCACGGCGAAGAGGGCCACGGCGAGGAACTGCGTCAGTCTGGTTTTCATAGTCATCTCCCCTCAAAAACTAGTGATTGTCCCGCGGCACGAAGGCGCCGCTCTTTCCGGCGAGGAAATCCAGGTCCGCGCCTTCGTTGGCCTGCAGCACGTGGTCGAAATACAGGCGCCAGTAGCCGCGCGCCAGCGGCGGCTTCGGCGCCTTCCACTTCCTGCGCCTTTGCGCGAGTTCCTTCTCGGGCACGAGCAGCTCGAGGCGCCGTTTCGCGACGTCGAGCTCGATGATATCGCCAATTTCGACGAGCGCGAGCGTTCCCCCCGCGGCGGCCTCGGGCGCGACGTGCAGCACCACCGTGCCGTAGGCGGTGCCGCTCATGCGTGCGTCCGAAATCCGCAGCATGTCGGTGACGCCGCGCTTCAGGAGCTTGGGCGGCAGCGGCATGTTGCCGACCTCGGCCATGCCCGGATAGCCCTTCGGCCCGCAGTTCTTCAGCACCATCACGCAGTCCTTGTCGATGTCGAGCTTCGGATCGTCGATGCGCCGGTGGAAGTCCTCGATGTTCTCGAACACCACAGCCCGACCGCGGTGCTTAAGCAGCTTCGGCGTTGCGGCGGAGGGCTTGATGACGGCGCCGTCGGGGCAAAGGTTGCCGCGCAGCACCGCGATGCCGGAGTTCTTCTTGAAGGGCTTCTTGAGCCGGAAAATCACGTCGCGGTTCCAGCAGGGAGCGCTCTTGTTGTTCTCCCAGATGCTCTTGCCGTTGACGGTGAGCGCGTCCTTGTGCAGGAGCCTGTTCGCGCCCAGCTCGCGGATCACCGCGGGCAGCCCTCCGGCATAGTAGAAATCCTCCATCAGGTATTTGCCCGAGGGCATGAGGTTCGCGAGGCAGTGCACGCCGCGGCCGAGGCGGTCGAAGTCCTCAAGCACGAGGTCGACGCCAATGCGCCGCGCAATCGCGATGAGGTGGATGACGGCGTTGGTCGAGCCGCCGATCGCGGCGTTCACGCGGATCGCGTTCTCGAAGGCCGCTCGCGTGAGGATCTTCGAGAGCGTCAACTTCTTCTTGACCATTTCAACGATACGCCGGCCCGCCTCGCGCGCGAGCACGTACCGGCGCGCGTCCACCGCGGGAATCGCGGCGTTGCCCGGCATGCCGACGCCCAGCGCCTCCACCATCGAGGCCATGGTCGAAGCCGTGCCCATGGTCATGCAGTGCCCGTGCGAACGGTGCATGCAAGATTCCGCCTCATGAAACTCGTCGGTCGTTATCTTCCCGGCGCGCAGGTCTTCCGACATCGACCACACGTTGGTGCCCGAGCCGATGTCTTCGCCGCGGTACTTGCCCGAGAGCATCGGGCCGCCCGACACGCCGATCGCGGGGATGTCGACGCTCGCCGCACCCATGAGGAGCGCCGGCGTGGTCTTGTCGCAGCCCATGAGCAGCACCACGCCGTCGAGGGGGTTGCCGCGGATCGATTCCTCGACGTCCATGCTGGCGAGGTTGCGGTAGAGCATCGCCGTAGGACGCAGCAGGGTTTCGCCCAGCGACATCACCGGAAACTCGAGCGGGAAGCCGCCGGCTTCGAGCACGCCGTTCCTCACGTGCTCGGCGAGAGTGCGGAAGTGCGTGTTGCAGGGCGTGAGCTCCGACCAGGTGTTGCAGATGCCGATCACCGGGCGCCCGTCGAACTGGTCCTGCGGCACGCCGCGGTTCTTCACCCAGCTTCTGTAGATGAAGCCGTAAATATCGTCGCGCCCGAACCATTTGACGCTGCGAAGCTCGTGATTTTTCTTGCCCATGTCAGTAGGTGGCGCGCCCGCCGGAAATATCGAACACCGCGCCCGTCGAAAAAGAACATTCCTCGGAGGCGAGCCAGCATACCAGTGCCGCCACTTCCTCGGACTCGACCAGCCGGCCGGTCGGGATCTTGGATACCATGTACTCCACGTGCTGGGGCGTGGACTGGTCGAGGATCGCCGTGCGTCCCGCCGCGGGCGTCACGCACGTAACGACGACGCCGTCCTTCGCAAGCTCCTTGCCGAGAGACTTCGTGAGCGAAATGACGCCCGCCTTCGCCGCGCTGTAGGCCACCGCGTTCGGATTGCCTTCCTTTCCGGCGATCGAGGAAACGTTGACGATGCGCCCGTACTTGTTCTTCGCCATGTGGCCGCCGATTGCCCGGCAGCACAGGAACTGGCTGGTGAGGTTCACGCGCAGCACGCGCTCCCATTCCTCGATTGGATATTCGATCGTCGGGTGGTTGTTTCCCGCGATGCCCGCGTTGTTGACCAGGACGTCGACGCGGCCGAGATCGGCGATCGCCCTCTTCGCCGCGCGCGCGACGGCGTCGGCGTCGGCGACGTCGAGCGCCTCGCCCGAGGCGCCGGCGCCGAGCGCCGAGACGCTTTTCTCCAGCAGCGGGGCGTCGCGGTCCCAGATGCGCACCTTCGCCCCCGAGCCGAGCAGGCGCTTCGCGATGGCGTAGCCGAAGCCTTGCGCGCCGCCGGTGACGATCGCAGCGCGGTTCTTGAAATCCAGCTGGTGCATGTCGCCCTCTCTGGACTGTTCGCCCTTCGACAAGCTCAGGGCGAACGGTTTCTCAACCTGAAGCCGTTCGTGGTGAGCTTCGATCCATGAACGGCTTTACCGGTCATTCCTTCACCGCTCCGGTCATTCCGGAAACGTAATACTCCACGAAAAAAGAATAGAGGATCGCCACCGGCAGCGAGCCGAGCAGCGCGCCCGCCATCAGCGCGCCCCAGTGATAGACATCGCCTTCGACGAGCTCGGTGACCACGCCCACCGGCACGGTCTTCACTTCCGAGGAAGATACAAAGGTGAGCGCGTAGATGAATTCGTTCCACGACAGCGTGAAAGCGAAGATCCCGGCGGAGATCAAGCCCGGCACCGCGAGCGGCAGGATGATTTTCGTGAGGATCTGCCAGCGCGTCGCGCCGTCGATGAGCGCGCACTCCTCCAGCTCGTAGGGGATGGTGCGGAAGTAACCCATCAGGAGCCAGGTGCAGAACGGAATCAGGAACGTGGGATAGGTGAGGATCAGCGCCCAGCGCGTGTCGAAGATCCCGATCTGGAACACGACGCTGGCAAGCGGTATGAAAAGGATGGAGGGCGGCACGAGGTAGGCGAGGAAGATCGCCATGCCGGTGCCCTTCGCTCCGTGGAAGCGCAGCCGCTCGATCGCGTAGGCGGCGAACACGCTCGCGAGGAGCGAGGCGAAGGTCGAGACGACCGAAACCACGATGGTGTTCCACATCCACTCCGGGTAGGAAGTGTGGAACAGCAGCTTCTCGAAGTGCGCAAGGGTCGGATGGTGGATCCAGAACGGATTGGCTTCCCTGCTCAAGAGCTCCGCGTCCGGCTTGAACGAGGTCATCGCCATCCAGTAGAACGGAAACAGCAGCACGAAGAGAAAGCAAAGGAGGGGGAAATAAAGCGTCACCCAGCGCCGCGGCAGCGACTCGAGGTAGTCCATTCCGCGGGAATCTTCGGCGCGCGTGCTCACGATATTCCGTCGCCCCCGCGAAAGCGGGGGCCCAGTACGTGTAAATACTCTGGATCCCCGCTTGCGCGGGGATGACGATCACGGACTGTCGTCGTGATCGTCACTTGTCTCCTCCACCCTGCTGCCACGCCCGGCGCTGCAGGCCGAAATACGAAAACAATATCGCCCCGAGCAGGAAAGGCACCATCGCCATGGCGAGCGCCGCGCCTTCGCCGAGATTGCCGCCCGGGATCGCGCGCTGGAAGGACAGCGTCGCCATGAGGTGCGTGGCGTTTAGCGGCCCGCCGCGCGTCAGCACGTAGATGAGCTGGAAGTCGGTAAAGGTGAAGAGCACCGAGAAGGTCATCACCACGGCGATGATGGGCGTCAGCAGCGGCAAGGTCACGTGGCGGAATTTCTGCCATTCGGTCGCGCCATCGAGCGCGGCGGCCTCGTAGAGCGAGGGCGCGATGGTCTGCAGGCCGGCCAGCAGGCAGATCGCGACGAAGGGCACGCCGCGCCAGATATTCGCGGCGATGGTGGACATCCGCGCCATCCAGGGCTCGCCGAGGAAATCGATATAGCCATGGATCAGCCCCATCTTCGTCAATGCCCAGGACACCACCGAGAACTGCGCGTCGTAGATCCACCAGAAGGCGATCGCCGAGAGCGCGGTCGGCACGATGAAGGGCAGCAGCACCACCGCGCGGATGAAAGCCTTGAAGGGCAGATGACGGTTGAGGAGCAGCGCGAGCCAGAGCCCCAGCCCGAACTTCACCACGCTCGCGATCACCGTATAGAAGAGCGTATTGAAAAGCGACAGGCGCGCGAGCGAATCGTCGAAGAGCGACTGGAAATTCTCGATGCCGATCCAGTGCCCCGCGCGGCCGATGCGCGCGTCGGTGAAACCGAGCCACAGGCCGAGGCCGAGCGGATAGGTGAGAAACACGAGCAGCAGCGCCGCCGCGGGCAGCATGAACGCGAGCCCGAGGGCGTTACGATTGTTGAGGAAGGCCTTCAATGCGAAGTGTCATCTTGAGCGCAGCGAAGAATCTCCGTTGGCACGCTGTGTGCCGTTAGAGATCCTTCGGCCTGCGGCCTCAGGATGACCCGAGGTCAGACTTTGTAATATCTTTCGGCGCGCTTCTGCGCGCGCTCGGCCGCTTCTTTGGGCGTTCTCGCCCCGCTCGCGGCTTCTGCGACCATGTTGACGACGATGAAGTCGGCCATACACTGCGCCGAGGCGTAGCCGAGCTTCCCGGAGTAGCCGTTCGGCAGCATGATTTTCATGCAGTCGCGGTAGGGCGTGTGCTTCGGGTCCACGGTCCAGATCGGGTTCGACTCGTAGGCCTTGAGCGGATGCGTGACGTAGCCGATCGAGGCCTGCTGCCAGGGCTCGTATTGTTCCCTTTCCATCATGAAGCGCAGGTAGTCCTTCGCCGCGTTCGGGTACTTCGTGTACTTGAAGATCATCTGGTTGAAGAAGAGGTGCAGCTCGGTCGGGCGCCCCACCGGACCGATCGGCAGGTTGGCGTGGCCGATGTCGGCGGCCATCGCCTTGATCTTCGGGTCCTGCGAGGTCTTCGCCGCGTAGTAGATCGAGATGCCGTTCTCGGTGATGCTGATCTGGTCGTCCAGAAACGCCTTGTTGTTGTTCGGGTCGAGCCAGGCCAGCGTCCCCGGCACGAAGGTTTGATAAAGCTCCTTGGCGTACTCCAGCGCCTGCAGCGTCTGCGGGCTGTCGATGACGACGTTGTTCTTCTCGTCGACGAGCTTCCCGCCGAACGACCAGACGAGCCAGTGCGTCCAGGTGTTGCCGTCGCCGGTGGCGTTGCCGAGCGCGAAGCCGACCGGATGGCCTTTCGCTTTCAGCGCCTGGCAGAGCTTGAGGAAGCCCGCGGTGTCGCGCGGGAAGCTGTCGAACCCCGCTTCCTTCATCTGGCTGATGCGGTAGACGAAAGTATTGCCCGCGCAGCCGAGCGGCAGCCCGATCCAGCGCTTGCCGCCGGGCTGGAGATACTGCCGGCACACGTCGTACCAGCCGCCGTATTTCTTGCCGAGATAATCGGCGAGGTCGGTCACATCGAGCAGCTTCTCGGGATAGAGGTTCGCGTCGTCGAAAGTCGAGAGGATGATGTCGGGGCCCGAGCCCACGTTCGCCGCCACCGCGGCCTTGGGACGCACGTCTTCCCAGCCCTCGTTGTCGACGCGCACTTCGACGCCGGTGCGCTTCGTGAACTCGGCGGTGTTCTTCATCCACATGTCCTCGTCGCCCTGCACGAAGCGCTTCCAGCGCAGCACGCGCAGCTTCGCGCCTTTCTCGGGCGTCCAGACAGAGCCGGCCTTGCCCTGCGCCTCGGCGAGCAGCGGCACGCCGCCCGCCGCGCTGGCGGCGAGACCGGCGGAAATCTTCAGAAAATCGCGACGCTTGATGTTGCTCATAGACCCTCCTTTTGGGTGATGACGTTTACGCGAGCCTGTTCCCGCTCGCTGGATCGAAAATGAAAGTGAGCTGCGGCTTGAGGCGGACCGGCGCGCCCGGCTGAAAAACGTGGCGCTCGCGCACGACCGCCGTGACGTTCACGCCGGCGAGCTTGCAGAAAATCTGCGTGTCGGCGCCGGTCGGCTCGACCACGACTACTTCCGCGGGCACGCCGTCGTCGGCCACCGCGAAATGCTCGGGGCGAACGCCGACCACCACCTCGCGGCCCTCGGCGATCTCCGCGCGCACCGGCATCGGCAGGTGCACGCCGTTGCCGACCGCGACCGCGAGGCCAGAGCCGTTCCTCGCCATGCGGCCGGAGAGAAAATTCATCGCAGGCGAGCCGATGAAGCCCGCGACGAACTGGTTTGCCGGGTTGTCGTAGAGCTCGAGCGGCGAGCCGATCTGCTCGACGCGGCCCGCGTTCATGACCACGATCTTGTCCGCCATGGTCATCGCCTCGATCTGGTCGTGGGTGACGTAGACAGAGGTGGTCTTCAAGCGCTGGTGCAGCGCCTTGATCTCGGTGCGCATCGCCACGCGGAGCTTCGCGTCGAGGTTGGAGAGCGGCTCGTCGAACAGGAACACCTGCGGTTTTCTCACGATCGCGCGGCCCATCGCCACGCGCTGGCGCTGGCCGCCGGAGAGCTGGCGCGGGTAGCGTCGCAGATAGTCCATGAGCCCGAGGATCATCGCCGCGTCCTCGACCCGCACGCGCGTCTCCTCGCGCGATTCGCCGGCGAGCTTGAGGCTGAAGGCCATGTTGTCGTACACGCTCATGTGCGGGTAGAGCGCGTAGTTCTGGAACACCATGGCGATGTCGCGCTCTTTGGGCGCGACGTCGTTGACGACGCGGTCCCCGATCGCGATCCGGCCGCCGGAAATTTCCTCCAGTCCCGCGATCATCCGCAGCAGCGTGCTCTTGCCGCAACCCGAGGGGCCGACCAGCACGCAGAATTCGCCATCCTCGACCCCGACGTCCACCCCGTGCACGACCTCGGTCGAGCCGAAGCTCTTGCGCACGCCGCTCAGGGTCACCGATGCCATGCTAATGCGCAGATCACGTCTTTCGCCAATATCGGGAGGGACCGAGGCAGGTTAGCCTCGCGCGCCGTGGCGGTCAAGTGGACTGGAGCGTCGGCGCAGCGCAAGCCTCAAGGCTGACAATTTCCCGCGCTTTTCCGGCGCGGCTTGTATGATGTATTGCGAGGAATAGTCCGAAAAAGATGAAAAAACTCCTGATCACCGGCGCGGCCGGCAACATCGGCAGCCCCACGGGCGCTGCGAGCTCGCGGGCCGCGACGAGAAAAGTAGGACCGCAGGGAAGATGAGCGCCCTGTCCGAGCGTTTCTCGATTGATCGCGCGAGCTTCCCCGGTCCCGTCGTAGTGACCGGCGCAGGCGGCTGCATCGGCAGCTGGGTGCTCGCGCTCCTGGTGCGCGCCGGCGTGCCGGCGTGCGCGCTCGACCTGTCGGAGGACAAGGGTCGGCCGCGCTTGCTCATTCCGGAGAGCGACCTCGACAAAATCCAGTGGCGCACCGGCGACATCTCCGACAGCGCGACCCTCGTCGGGATCCTGGAAGCGGTGCGGCCCTGCGCGATCATTCACCTTGCCGCGCTGCAGGTGCCCTTCTGCAAGGCGGACCCGATCGCCGGAGCGAAAGTGAATGTCGTCGGCACGGTGAACGTCTTCGAAGCGGCGCGCCGCCTGGGGATCAAGCGCATCGTCTACGCGAGCTCGATCGCCGCCTACGGCGCCATGGAGGACGGGCATGGCGCCATGCACACTCTCTACGGCGCCTACAAGTACTGCGACGAGCAGATCGCCAAGGTCTATTCGGAGGACTGGGGCGTGGCGAGCGTCGGCATCCGCCCGGGCGTCGTCTACGGCGTCGGGCGCGATCAGGGCCTCACCTCGAAGACGACATTCGCAATTCTCGCCGCGGCCGCGGGCAAGCCCTATGAAGTGCCGTTCGCCGGCGGCGTGTCCTGGCTCTACGCCGGGGAAGCCGCGAGCGCCTTCGTCCACGCCGTGTCGCGCGAACGCACGGGCGCGCCGGTGTTCGACATGAACGGCGTGTACGCGCCGGTGGAAGAAGGGCTGCGGATACTCAAGGAGCTCGCGCCTTCCGCCGCAATTGGCTCTTCCGGGCAGCCCCTCGCTTTTCCGATGCACCTGCCCGATGGGCCGCTGCGCAGCTATCTCGGGGATTACGGCAGAGTTTCGCTCGCGGAAGGCATCCTCGAGACCTACGAGGCGTTTCGCTCCCTCATTAAGCGCGGAATGCTGAGCATGCCCGATGCGGCATGATGGCGATTCGTTCTTGAAGACATGTCAATTTTTTACTTCTTTCAAAGGATAGGACGCGAGAGTATTGTCAACTTAACGCCAAAAAAAGCAGTATATGCCGCGCGTAGGCGACACGTCGCCGAGAAACGCGATTCCCGGTTAGATGGCTGGCTGCCAGCAGGCAAGCTCACGCCACTGCGTGAAGCGGCGACGCATCAACTCTCGGTAGTTCACTGCAGCCAGTAGATGACGGCCGGGACGGAAGAACGATGCGATCACCCCAAAGACAGACAGGAAGCGCTGGGCGTGTCTGGGGGATTTGAAACCCCGCATGCGCCGTTCCCGTTCTCGGGTGGGCTCGTGGGAATTCTCCGCCCGGTTGTTTAGCCACCTCACAGTGCGATGCTCTACGGTG
>JBGPYQ010000175.1:0-7234 GCA_041493345.1 Gammaproteobacteria bacterium
GTCGTCGCGGTCGATGCGCACGGTATGCCCGAACGACCAGGCGTACAGGTTCTTGCCGATCTCGCGGATGTACTTGCCGTCGGGGCCGAACTCCAGCACTTGCGCGGCCGATGCCGCGTAGGCCGGACCGGTGGTGCCACCGCGCGAGAAGACGAAGACGTGTCCCTTGGAATTGACCGCCACTCCGGTTATCTCGCCCAGATGCAGGTCATTCGGCAGCTTCAGGAAATCCGGCACCGACTCGAACGGGATCACGGGCACCGGCTGTTGCGCGAATACCGGTGCACTCAATAGCGCGAACAATCCGACCAAGCAGAATTTCATGGCGGTCTCCTGTAGACGTCGGGATGAGGCGCACATCATACTTCACTCGCTCTCCCTCGCCGCCACTTCTTCCAGCCACGCGACGAAGTTTCGCACCGCGGCGCGCTCTCCGGCGCCTGCGGCGGTAATCACGTAGTAGGCCCGCGAGGTGGCTGTGCGCCGGTCGAACGGCGTGACCAGCGCACCCTGCTTGAGCAACTGCTTTACCAGCGGGGTACGTCCCAGCGCCACGCCCTGGCCGCTGACGGCCGCCTGGATCATCTGATCGTAGTGGCTGAAGCTCAAGCCCCTTTCGGGGAGCGGCGGCTTGAGCCGCATCGCCTCGAACCACACGCTCCAATGCAGCCAGTTGCCGCGCAGCGCCGGCTCTTCGAAGTGCAACAGGACCTGGCGGCGCAGATCTTCAGGAGTCCTCAGGCCGCCGCGGCGCAGCAGCTTCGGACTGCAGACCGGAAACAGCTCCTCGCCGAACAGCCTCACCGCACCTTTGGGCGTGCCCTTGGGAACGCAGTAGCGGATCGCCACGTCGATGCACTCGCGCTCCAGGTCGGAGAACTCGTTGGCGGCGGCGATGCGCACGGCGATCTCGGGATAGCGCTCGCGGAAAACGGGCAGCCGCGGCACCAGCCACAGCGAGGCGAAACCCACCGAAGTGGTGACCGTGAGCGTGCCGCTGTCGGTCCCTACGTGGATGCGGCCGATGGTGTCGCGCAACTTCTCCAGGACCTCGGCGGAGGTGCGATACAGGGCCTGCCCGGCCTCGGTCAAAAGCAGCGCCCGGTGCCGTCGATGGAACAGTTTGACTCCCAACTGGCCTTCGAGCGATTGCACCGCCCGGCTCACCGCCGATTGGGTGACGAAGAGCTCCGCCGCCGCCTTGGTGAAGCTCAGACAGCGCGCCGCCGCCTCGAAGCTGCGCACCCGATCGAGCGGCGGCAGCTGGTCAGGCTTTTTATACATTCATGAAACTCATGTGAATCATGCCGAAATTTCGTTTGAAACGGATCCGTGCAAGAACGACAATTCTCTCCAGCACCGAAGAGGGCTATTGCAACCACCCTCTTTTCGAATGCGTTTGGATCATACATCAAGGAGGCGCAAATGAGAATCTGCACCGATGTTTCCCGGCTCGCCCTGGCTGCGGGCCAGACCGTAGAGCTTCGCGATGCATCCGGCTCGCGCGTCGAATGCCTGAGCGGCTCGCTGTGGATCACCCAGCACGAGGACCCGCGCGATATCACGCTCAAGCCCGGCCAGGAGTTCACGCTCGATCGCAACGGCAAGGCGCTGCTGTACGCTTTCGAGCCGAGCCTGGCGTGGGTCACCGAAACCAGGCCGCTCGCACCGGGGTCGACCTGGTGGACGCGTGCCGGCGCCGCCCTGTGCTGCTATTTCATGCGCGTGGGAATGCAGCGTGTCTCCCGGTACCGCGCTTACCGGATTTGAACGAGGAGATCCGGAACATGCCGCTCGTACGAATTGCGTTGATGCGCGGAAAGCCCGCGGGTTTCGGCAAGAACGTCGGCGAGACCGTCTACCGGACGATGGTGGACACGATCAAGGTTCCCGAGAAAGACCATTTCCAGGTCATCACGGAGCACGACAGGGACAGCCTGATCTATGACCCCGACTACGCCGGCATCCCGCGCACCGCCGGCGTGATCTTCATCCAGATCACGCTCAGCGAAGGGCGCACGGTCGAGCTGAAGAAGGTTTTTTACCAAACGCTTGCGAGTCGCCTCCACAGCGAGCTCGGCGTCCGCCTGGAGGACGTGTTCGTCAACCTCGTCGAAGTCAAGAAGGAAAACTGGTCGTTCGGCAACGGCGTCGCTCAGTACGCGCCCTAGCTTGGGGCAATGCGCGCGCGCCAGGACCGTTCGAGGAAGACTGTCAGCCTCGCCCCGCGCCGGTCGGGCGTCGCCGGCCGAATTCCCTCGACGACACTTAGCGTCGGACTTCATCCATAGACACCTGCTAACCTTCGCGGTTTAAGCCCCCGGAAGGTTTATGGATCCCGGCACCGCGTTCGCGCTTCTCGCCTCGGCTCTCCTTGGCACGGCGGTCGTGCTCGCGAACGTAGGGCTGCGCTATCTGGATCCGGCGCGCGGCACGCTCGTCAGCATCCCTTCGACGACGGTACTGTTCTGGGTGCTCGCGCTGTTCCTGCTGCACGCCGACGGCTGGAACGCGGCCGCGTTCGCGATCTTCGCCGCCGTCGGGATGATCTTCCCGGCTGTGGTGACGCTGCTCAACTTCGAGTCGAACCGGCTCGTGGGCCCGACCGTTGCCGGCACCGTGGCGAGCACCACGCCACTGTTCGCGGTGCTCGGCGCGATCCTGTTTCTCGGCGAGCCGCTGACGCCGGCCGCGGCGGCGGGAACATCCGCGATCGTTCTCGGGGTCATCGCATTTTCCGCGCGCGGCGCGGACCGTCCGCGTGCCTGGGCCGCGTGGGTGGTCCTGCTGCCGCTCGCGGGTGCCGCGATTCGCGGCGGCGCGCAGGCGGCGGTGAAAGGCGGGCTCGCGCTGTGGCCCGATCCCTTCGTCGCCGGGCTGATCGGCTATACCGTGTCGTCGCTGATGATTTTCAGTGCGAAGCGCGCGTTCATTGCGAAGGGGAGCGCACCGCTGGCCCGGCGCGGGATCGCGTGGTTCGCGTGCGTGGGCATCATCAACGGCATGGGGGTGCTCGCCATGTACGCGGCGCTCGCCCGCGGGCAGGTGAGCGTGGTGTCGCCGCTGGTTGCGACCTATCCGATTTTCACATTGGGGCTGAGCGCGCTCTTTTTGCGCGAGGAGAAATTCGGCCCGCGTGTGCTGCTCGGGGTCGCCCTGACGGTTGCCGGAGTCATTGTGCTGGTGCGCGCGTGAGGACGCCGCGGCCTGCGGCATTGGGTTATTCTGATCGGCGATGAGCAGCACTCAAGTCAGCCTGCGCTCCCGTCCCGAGTGGCGCTGGGGAATTGCCACTGGTTTCATCGGCGCGCTCGCGGGCGCCGCCGTCGGGGTGAAGGGCGTGTTCTCATCGGGGAGCTCGACCGCCGCGATCGGGCTGCTCTTCGTGCCCGTAGATGCGGCGATCGCGGCCGCAGTCGCAGCGCTCTGGGGCGCGGCCCTCGCGCACGCCGTGCTGAGGCTGCGCGGCGCGCAGTCCGGCCAACCGGCGCTGCTCGCCGCGGCCATCGCCGTGGCCGTGGCGCTGCCCGCGTGGCTGGGCTATGAAACCTGGCGCGGCCTCGCGCTCGAGCGCGCGGTGCGCGAGGTGGGCGCGATGGACGCGCATCGGCTCGACGAGGCCTTCGAGCGCTCGGCGTTCAACCGCGACGCGATTTTCCTGGGCGCAATTGCGCAGAGCCCGGCGGCCGGGGCCATGCTGCTCGACCGCATCGCGGGCCTGCCGGACCCGGCACTCTTCGAGCCGATGGGCTCGTTCTGGAACGTGATGGGGGAGAACCGCAAGGGCATCGCCGTAATGCGGCTTGTCGCGCGTCACAGAAATGCGAGCGGCGCCACGCTGGGAAAGCTCGCCGCGCACCCGCAGGCAGAAAAGCTCCTCTACGAGATCCTGTCCAATCCCAACGCGCGGCCCGCGGTGCTCGAGCGCTACTACGACTCGACGAATTACATTGTCGAATGGGGTCTCGCGCTCAATCCGCGAATTCCGCGCTACGTGATGGAGCGACTGTCGAAAAGCGCGAACCTCTTCACGCGCATCAACCTCACTTACAACAGGTCAACGCCGGCGGATATCCTGCAGAGGCTGGCGAACGACCCCGATACCACGCTGGCAAGCAGCGCCCATGTCGCGCTCAAGCGGCTGAACGTAACGCGTTAGGCCTGCTTGGACAGGCGGCGGGCGGCGCGGCTCAGGGACCGGCGACCAGAAAGCCGCGCACCGCGGCGATGAATTCCGCGGGTTTCTCGATCTGCGGGCAGTCGAGGTCCGCTCCCTCGATCCTGACGATCGCCACGTTACTCGAGGAATTTCGCCGGCGGCACGTCGCGCGAATACAGCGGGCTCGCCAGGAACTGCTTCGGGTCGTATTTCCAGAACTGGCTCACCGCGGGAATCGTCTCGAGCGTGGTGTTGACGAGCTGGCCGTCCTTGCGCTCGACCCGGCGGATGTAGATGTTGAGAATAGGCTTGCCGTACTCGTCCAGCCGGATCGGGCCCATCGGCCCGCGCGTGAGGCGAACGTCATGCAAGGCCTTCACAAACGCGGCCTTGTCCTCGAATCGCCCCTTGATCGCCTTGAGCGCGTCCTCGAGCCACAGCCCTGCTGTATAGGTTCCAGCGGTGTAGAAGCCCGGAGTCACCTTGTATTCGGTCTGCACCGCCTGCACGAAACGCTTGTTGTCCGGCGTATCGAGGCCGGCCGAGTACCAGCTCGCCGAATACACGCCGAGCGCCTCGTCGCCCATGTTTTTCAGGATGCCCTCGTCCACGCAGGTCGGATTGCCGAACACCGGCAGCTTGAGGCCGTATTCCTTGTAGGTGCGCAGGAAGCGCAGGCCGTTGATTCCCGCGAAGCCGGCATACACGGCGTCCACGTTGCTCTTGAGCTGGCCGACGAACGAACCGTAGTCGGGAGCGTTCAGCGCCGGCCAGAGTTTCTGCACGATCCTGCCGCCGTCGTCCTCGAACACGCGGTGAAAGCCCGCCGCGCCTTCGTGGCCGTAGGTGAAGTCGTCGGCGATCATCGCCATGCGCTTGTAGCCGAGTTTTTTCGCCGCGTAGTCGCCTAGTGCGTGCATGGGCTGCGCCGCGGTGCCGTACACGTGAATGACGTAATCGCTTTTCTTCTGCTGCGCGAGGTCCATCTGCGCCGCCGAGGTCGGGGTGATGAGGGGCACTTTCGACTGCAGGATGTAGTCGTCGATGGCGAGCGCCTCGAAAGTCGCCAGCGGCCCGATGATGACGTGCACCTTGTTGCGCTCGATCAGCTCCTGGGTCCGGGTTTTCGCCTGCGCCGGCGTGCCGGCGGTGTCGGCGAAGATGATGTCGACCTTGCGGCCGGCGAGCGCGTAGTTGCGCTCCTTCAGCAGCAGGTTGATGCCTTCTTCCATCTGCCGGCCGCCCGCGGCCAGCGGGCCGGTGCGCACGGTGAGGAAGCCGATGCGAAGCGTGTCGTCCTGAGCGAAGGCTTCCTGCAAGGGCAGGACCAGGGTGCAGGCAAGAAGCGAAAAGGAAAGCCGGCGTGACAGGACCATGACTCCTCCGATTTGGGTTGGTGCGGGACTTGTTGTATTTTGCTGGCGCATATCGTACCAGCCCTGCCGGCGTGCGGGTGGGCCGCGCCTGTGTCCGCGTTGCGCGGCCGCCGCCGCGGGTCGACGGTCAGCGCACGGGAACCGTTAGAATGGCTGTTCCTGTGCAAAGTGCCGGGAGGCTCGGGTGCTTGCTTGCTGCCATGAGGAAGGGATGATCCGCGCCGGGCTTGACGCGACGCCGCGCCGGGTCTGCGCGAGCTAGCGATGCGCGCCGATCTGCTGGCACTCGCCTCGCAACTGGCAGCGCGCGAGGAGCGCTTCGCGCTGGTCACCGTGGTGCGGCGGGAGCCGCCGAGTTCCGCGCGCGTCGGCGATGCGGCCATTGTGACGGGCACGGGCACGTATCACGGCTGGGTGGGCGGCGGCTGCACGCGATCGACCGTGCTGCGCGAGGCGCTGCGGGCGATCGCCGACGGCGAGCCGCGCCTTCTCAGTCTTTCGCCCGACCCGGCCGGCGAGCAGCGCGCCGGCCTCGTCGCGCTTCCCATGACCTGCGACAGCGGAGGTACCGTGGATATTTACGTCGAGCCCGTGCTTCCCGTTCCCCGGCTGGTGCTGTTCGGAACGTCTCCCGCTGTGCGCATGCTGGCGCGCATCGGCCATGCAATGGGCTATCGCGTCGACGTCATCGATCCCGACGCGGACAAGGCGGCTTTTCCCGAGGCGGACCGCGTGATGGCGGAGCTTGCGCCGGACGTCCTGCCCAGGGGGGCGTGCGTACTCGTGGCGACGATGAGCGAGCGGGACGTCGAAGTGATCGAAGCGGCCGCGCAGTTCGCGCCCGCCTATCTCGGAGTGATTGCCAGCCGGACGCGCTTCGCGCAGCTTCGCGAAACCCTGCTCGCGCGCGGCGTTTCCCGCGGCGCTCTGGAGCGCATCGCGGCGCCGGCAGGACTGGACATCGGCGCGCGCACGCCCGAGGAGATCGCGCTCAGCATCATGGCCCAGATCGTGGAACGGCGCCGCAGCGCCGAGGCCGGGGCGCCGCAAGCGGAGGATTCAGCATCGACAGGCGCACCGCAGCCCGAAAAACCCCGCGTGGCGATCGATCCCGTGTGCGGCATGAGCGTAACGATCGCGGGGGCCCGTCACACCGCGGAGGTGAAAGGCAGCACCTATTACTTCTGCTGCGCGGGCTGCCGCACGAAATTCCTCGCCGATCCGGCGCGCTATGCCTCCGCGAAAGAGCGCGCATCATGAACGAAGAGATACGCGCAATGCAGGCGGCGATGGAGCGCGGCGGCTACATCGCCGAGCCCGCCATCGCGACCGCCGTGTTCCTCGCCAAGGAGATGAAAAAGCCTCTCCTGGTCGAAGGCGAGGCCGGCGTCGGCAAGACCGAAATCGCGAAGGTCCTCGCCAAGGTGCTCGCGACCGAGCTCATCCGGCTGCAATGCTACGAAGGACTGGACACCAACACCGCGCTGTATGAGTGGAACTACCAGCGCCAACTGCTGCGCCTCAAGATCGCGGAGCGGGAAGGGCGCGATCCCGGCACGCTGGAAGAGCTCATCTTCGGGCGTGAATACCTGCTCGAGCGTCCTTTGCTGCGGGCGATCACGCGCCGCGAAGGGCCGGCTGTGCTGCTGATCGACGAAATCGACCGCGCCGACGACGGCTTCGAGGCGTTCCTGCTCGA
>JBGPYQ010000187.1:0-6997 GCA_041493345.1 Gammaproteobacteria bacterium
CTTCGTGCGCTACACGCACTACGTGGCCTATGAGCCGAAGCGTTTCGATCAGGTGTACGAATGGATGCGCTCGTGGGGGCTTGCGCCGGGAACCTCCGACCATGCGACGCTGGTAGCGACCTTGTAGCAAGCGGCGGGCTTGTGCTGCTCCTCGAAAACGTGCGCTGAGACTTGAACCTGACAACGGGAAGCGGGTTCAGGCCTCCAGTTTCTTGAGCAGGTATTCGTAGGGCGCTCCCAGCACATCCCACGCCCTGTCGATCTTCTGCGACGCATTTTTGTTCCGCAACAGCGTATCCAGGACGCTCCCGATCAGGAGCGACGTGGGGTACAGGATCACGAATGGGAAGACGCCGATGCAAACGATGGTGAGAATAAAGATGAAAATCAGATAGTGCTTCAATACTTTGGTCAGCAATCCGAACATGGTGCACCTCGTGTATCAGAATAAGGCCGCAGCTGGGAATGGGTTCAAATGCGAAACCCCGACTATACCCGCCTCCCGCGGTCCCGGCTCATCGCGAGGCTCATGCGCGTCCGAGCGCGGTTGAGGCCGGAAATACCAGCGATTTGATCACGACAGGCACGGCGCCGGAAGTCTCGAGTATCGCGCCGATGTCGATGAAATCGAATTCCCTGAGGACGATCCCGTCAATCGACACGACCGGATTCGCAAGGCGCGCCTCCCCATGGCAGTGGATGCCGATCAGGCCGCCGATGTCGCTGTCCCCCACCAGGATGAGCGGCAGGCCGCGGTCCAGCACCCTCGACAGGCCGGCGGCGACGCCGCGGCAAAAGTCCTCGAGCCGCGCGTAGGTGGCGGATCCGCTCCAGCGGTAGCAGAGCGCCACCGCCTGCTCGCCCTCGTGCAGGTCCAGGCGACGCAAGGCGATTCGAACCGCGGCGGCAATTCTCCCGATATCGAGCGTCTCGCCGGCCAGGGGCAGATCCGGAGTGATGACGGGCACGTTTTTCAGCGGCAGGACGCTTTGCGGCTCGATGAAGATCGTCGCGCCGCTGACCTGGATGGTGTACTGCGAGGCCCCGACCACCGTGGCGCGGATTCCCTGATCGGGATTCTCGATGCGCGGCCCCCAGGATTTCACACGCTGCAAAATAGCCCCCGCAAGCGCGGCGCCGAGATCGCCGAACGTCCGCCCTTCGCGCCCATAGATATATTCCGACACGCCGCCCGAAAAGGTGAGCACCTCCGGCTTGCGCTCGTTGCGCAGCGGATCCAGACGCAGCAGCGTGGCAGTCATCTTGCTCAGCGACGGGCTGTGCATGGCTTCGAACAGGCAATCTGCCATGCGCTCGACCATTCTCTCCAGCCCGCGCGCGTCCGGCTTCTTGCCAATCTCCAGGACGAGGCCGGCCTCTTCGGAAAAGCGACGGCCCGCTTTCTCGATGCGCTGCACGCGCCCCTCGGCGTCGAAGGACACGATGCGCGCGCCCACGTCGAGCGCGGTTATCTCGGCGAGCTCGCCGCGATCGCACACGGCTATCTTGGAGGTGCCGCCGCCCAGATCGACGTTCATCACGCGCGCCGATTCCCGGATCGAGCGCGCGGCCGCGCCGGAGCCGAACGCGGCGAGGCCGCACTCGAGCGCATCGCCCGCGCTCACCGACACGAACTTGCCGGCCTGCGATGCGAAGAGCTCGCCGATCGCGCGCGCATTGCTGCGCCGGACGGCGACGCCCGTGAGAATGAGGGCGCCGGTATCAATCGACTTCGGGTCGACATTCGCCAGTTCATATTGCCTTGCGATGAAGCTGCCCAGGGCGACGGCGTCGATCGTCGTATCGTCCGCCGCTTTTTCGATATAGGGAGTGAGTTGCACCTCGGATTCGTGCACGATCACACGCTCGGTGACGATGTAGCGGTTATCGAGCCGCTCCAGCACGAGCCGCGAAAAAACGAGATGGGAAGTCGAGGAGCCGATGTCCACGCCGACGCTGACCAGGCGAATCTCGTCCTCTTCTTCGAGGCTGCGCCGGACGTTGGAAAAGAACACGCGTCCGCCGGCTTGATCCTCGCTCATGGCGAAGCGCGCCCGGTGGGACTATTGCGTGACCAAAGCGTTCAGACCACTTCCTTCTTCGTATCGGCGTCCGCAGGCTTCAGGTACCACTTCGGGTCCATGCGAACCTCCACGCCATTGGCCTTGAGCGTCGCTTCGTATTCCCGCCGGATATGAGGATCTTCCATCCAGTAGGGAATGGCGGTGCCGCCCTGATTCACGTCGATCGCGGTGTAGTCGGTATGCTTCGCGCCCGGTGCGCCGGGATCGCGGCCGGGATTGTGCGGCCCGAACCAGGCGGTGAGCCGGAAATCATCCTTCGAAGTGCTGAAATGCTGGTGGTACCAGCGTGCGCCGCCGGGCGCGGCCGTGACCATGCCGACCGGTTCGTAGTCCAGACGGCGGATCTCACGCGCATGGCCATCCTGCCACGGCGTTTCGCCCAGACGCTCGGGCCAGCTGTAGGTGTAGCCCTTGCCCTTCAGGCAGATCAGGATTGCAGCGGAGGTATGCGCATGCGCCTTCGAATAACGGCCCCGCTCATGCTGGCCGATCCAGAAGTAAAAGCAGTTGTTGGTCATGAACGGTTCGACGCGGCGCCAGCCGACCGAGCGGCGGTTATCCAGGGGCAGGTCGCAGTGGACGACATCGGGAATGAAATTGGTCCGCCGCATGGCCAGGCCGCGCACCGGATCGGGCTCGATGTCATCCTTCGGCTTGTAGAAGTCGTCGGCGCCGCTGAAGCGGTCGCGGAAGACAAAGGGATTATTGAACACGGCCTCGACGTTGTTGAGCATGTTCAGCACATTCGGCGCGGTGGTGCCGGCGAGCAGCAGCGCGCCGCCCGAAGTCGCGTTGACGATGCGGTGCCAGGCGTTGATCGGAATCGAGAACATCGACCCCTGCTGCCACTCGAACACGTGCTTCCTGCTTTCGCCCTCGAGCCAGACCTCCGTGGTACCGCGCCCTTCGACCACGAGGAAGATTTCCTCGAACATGTGCTTTTCCGGGTTCAGTGCGCCGGCAGGGGGCACCTCGACCACATAGCACCCCCACTTGGTCTCGGTGCCGTAGAGCTGGATGTAGTGGCCGCGCCCGCCGGTGCGCTTCCACGGCGCGAGCGGCAGGTTCTGCACCTTGCTGATGCCGATGTCGCGGAAGACCGGAATACCCTCGGATTCCATGAAGGCGTCGTACGGGGTCGCCTGCTTCCAGAACTGGCCGAAGCCGGCCTTCTTGTTGCCGGCGGGCTCGTGCCAGTGGATCTGGTCTTTGTCGTGGGGCATCGTCATTCTCCTCGGGAGGCCAAATCGCCCGCACCCCGCGGCGCGTGCGGCCTTTGTTCTTCTACAGGGAACATTGTTCCCTAAAATTGCGGGATGCGCATGACGATCCGAATTGCACAGCAGCGCACGCAAGCGTCGAGGCTGGGCATTTTCCGCGGAAACCCTGATCCGGCCTTTATGTACTTGCCGCATGGCACGCACTGCGAGCAAACTCTGCGCTGACATCTGGAGAACTGATGGCAGATCCGGGTAACTGGGCCTTTCCGCCCGAGCTGCAGCCAAGGCCGGAGGCGTCGCGCTTCGATCTCGACGCGGCGTTCGACTCGCTCGTCCAGTTGCGGGCCGAGGTGCCCGAAGACGCATTCACCGCGGGAATTCTGGGCACCGAGCGCATCGGCAACGGCGTCGTCATCCGTGACGACGGGCTGGTGCTCACCATCGGCTACCTGATTACCGAAGCAAGCGCCATCTGGCTGAACACCAATCGCGGCACGGTGGTGGCCGGCCACGCACTCGCCTACGATCAGCCGACGGGCTTCGGGCTGGTTCAGCCTCTGGGCCGGCTCGGCGTTCCGGCGCTTGCGCGCGGCAGTGCGGCTTCGTGCCGCATCGGCGAGGACGTGATCGTCGCTGCCCATGGCGGCCGCGCGCACGCACTCAGAGCGAAGGTCATCGACAAACGCGAGTTCGCCGGCTACTGGGAGTACGTGCTCGATGAAGCGGTGTTCACCGCGCCGGCGCACCCGCACTGGAGCGGCGCGGCCTTGATCGGCGGCGACGGCAAGCTCCTCGGCATCGGCTCTCTCATGGTCCAGGAGCAGACGGACGGCCGCACAGTCCAGGGCAACATGATGGTGCCGATCGATCTGCTCGAGCCTGTCCTCGGGGACCTGCTTGCGCTTGGCCGGGCGAAAGGGCCGGCGCGACCCTGGCTCGGGCTGTACGCGACTGAAGTCAAAGGACACGTCGTGGTCTCGGGCTTCGCCGGCGGCGGACCGGCGGAGCGCGCCGGGATGAAAGCCGGCGATCTCGTGATCGAAGTCGCAGGCGCGCGCGTCGCCGGACTCGCCGATTTCTTTCGCAAGATCTGGCGGCTCGGCCCGGCGGGAATCGAGGTGCCGCTCACCCTCGCGCGCGAAGGCGCAGTTTCGCGCGTGGGCGTGCATTCGACCGACCGCCAGCAACTACTTAAAAAACCGCTTCTGCACTGAGACCTTCCCGGCTGCAGGCGAAGACGATTGCGTTCAGGCACTCTTTGCGTTAGCGTCGCCTCTGCGTTCACAGATGCAATGGCATACCCATTTTCCCAAGGAGGAGACCCCATGAAGCGTATCGCTCCAATCGTCCAGATCCTGCTTGCCGCCGGCCTCGCCATGCCGATCGCCGCGCACGCCGCCGAGTACATGGAGAAAACTCCTTTCCAGCTTTCCCGGGCCTTTTCCCCCGGCGTCATCACCGAAGGAGGGAAAATTGTCTGGGTTGCCGGCCAGACCGCCACGCGCGATAACGACGGCCGCGACATCGCCAATAATTTCGAGGCGCAGGTGCGGCAGGTGTTTTCGCAGATCGACCAGGTGATGAAGCGCGCCGGCGGCAGCCTTGCCAACATCGTCCAGGTGACCGTGTTCATCAAGGAGTCGCGCTACGGCGACCGCTTCGTCGAAATGCGCAAGGACTACTTTCAGAACGGCAACTACCCGGGAAGCGCGCTCATCACGGTGACCAACTTCGCCCGGCCCGGAATCGAAATCGAGATACAGTCCGTGGGCGTGATCGGCGACCGTTGTTCGAGCGACAACCCTTGCTCGGCGGAGGGCCAGGCAAAGAAGAAATAGCCTTCCAGTCTGAATCGGTAGCTTCTCCGGGTCGCGGCTATGGTTTCGTTGGCGCTCCACCAACATGGTGCACTAATTTCGACGGCAGACCGCTTATACTTGCCATACTGTCCAATCTCCAGCTTGGCGTGACGCAGGAAAGCCCGAAGTGCCCAGCACCGCAGGAATGACACCCGGCACCGAGCTTGCCGGCAAGGTCGCCCTCGTAACCGGGGGCGCGCGCAACATAGGCCGCGCAATTTCGCGCGCGCTCGCGGCGGGCGGGGCTGCGGTGATGGTCAACGCCAATACGTCGCGCGCGGAAGCCGAGCAGACTTCGGCGATGATCGGCTCGGCCGGCGGCAAGGCGGCGCTGCACATCGCCGACGTGACCGATGCGAAGGCGGTCGCCGCGCTGGTGGAGGCGACGGTGAAAAAATTCGGGCGGCTCGATTTTCTCGTCAACAACGCCGCCGTGCGCGCCGAGACGCCCTTTTCAGAGATCACGTTCGAGGAGTGGCGGCGCGTGCTTTCGACCGTGCTGGACGGCGCGTTTCTCTGCACGCAGGCCTGCCTGCCGCATCTGATCCGCGCGGGCGGCGGGACGGTCGTCAACATCGGCGGATTGACCGCCCACAAGGGCGCATCGGGCCGCGCCCACGTGATCGCCGCCAAGTCCGGCCTTGCGGGAATGACCCGGGGGCTCGCGTTCGATCTCGCGCCGCACCACATCACCGTCAACTGCGTCGTGCCGGGAACGATCGAGACCGTGCGCGGCCTGCCCGGTGCGCCCGAGCGCCCGGAACATCGGCGCTCCTTGCCGCCGGTCGGCCGACGCGGCGAGCCGGAAGAGGTCGCCGCGGTGGTGCGCATGCTGTGCGGCCCGGGATCGCGCTACATCACCGGCCAGGCCATTCACGTCAACGGCGGCGGCTTCATGTCCTGAACTGCCGGAAATCCCCGGCTATTCGACTCCGGTGGCGGCGAATGCCGCTTTTGAGGCGGGAGTGCCGAGGTAGCGGATGAAATCCATCGCCGCATCGGCGGATTTCGCGCCGGTCGTCACGCCGGCAGCGTAGACGGTGTGATGCCGGACTTGATCGGGCAGCGGCCCGACGAATCTCAATCCCTTCTGATCGAACAACCTGATTTCCGTGATCGCGCCGAAGCCGATTTCATTTCCCTTGCCAAAGATCACGCGCTCGATCACCTGCGCTTCGTTGGCATAGCGCGTCGTCCTCGCCTTCAACTGCTCGCCGATGCCGATCAGATCGAACAGCTTCTCGAGATACAGTCCCGTCGAAGCCTGGGTGTATACGATCGAATCCGCGGCCAGAAGCGAGCGCTTGAAGCCTTCGAGCGTGGCGGTGTCGGGTTCCGGCGCATCCGCGCGCACCATCACGCCGACCCCGACGCGGCCGATGATGACGCGGCTTTCGCCGTCGACCCTGCCGTTCTTGACCTGGTCATTCACGACGCCTGGAGGAGCGATCAGGATGTCGGCCGAATCGCCCCCGGCAAGACGCCGGGCGAGGTCCGGAACAGCGCCGAACTGGAATTTCACTATGTTGCGCGTGTCGCGCCGGAACTGCTCGGCCAGCCGGGCGAGGCTCGGCTCGAACGCGTTTGGGCTCAGGACCCTGATATCGGCCGCGCTCGCCGCGCTGCAGACCAGCGATAGCAGAACGAATGCCGTGACCCGCAATCGCTTCATTTTCATGTCTCCCGCGAAACTCATAGGAGCAGACATGATACCCACATCGGCAGGACGCGGAAATCCGGTCCGCACGGTTGGCAGCACGTCGTGGAGCTGCTGCAGCAGGCGCCGCGGCGTCAGTTCGCCGCTTCCCGTATCGAGCGCATCGCGAGAAACATC
>JBGPYQ010000114.1:0-10127 GCA_041493345.1 Gammaproteobacteria bacterium
CTTCAAAAACTCCAAACGCCAGGGACGCGATGGAGAACAAGAAAATTCTTTCAACCTTCCTTCGCGTCCTCTGCGAATCCTTTGCGTCCTTTGCGTTGAAAACACTGGGGGTCATGCCGATACCCCGCGCATGAGTTGGCGATTTTCCCAGTCAATCCGGAGCAGGATGGCGAGCGCCGCGCAGTTCGCCAGGATTCCACTGCCGCCGAAGCTCATCAGCGGCAGCGTCAGGCCCTTGGTCGGCAGCACCCCCATGTTCACGCCCATGTTGATGAGCGCCTGCACGGCCAGCCATATGGCGATGCCCTGCGCGACCAGCGCCGGGTACGGGCGCTCGAGCTCAACCGCTTGCCGTCCGATGGCGAAGGCGCGCAGCACCAGCCAGGAGAACAGCGCGATCACCGCGAACACGCCGGCGAACCCCAGCTCCTCGGCGATCACGGCGAGCAGGAAATCGGTGTGCGCCTCGGGGAGGTAGAGGAGCTTTTCCACGCTCGCGCCCAGGCCCACGCCGAACCATTCGCCGCGTCCAAAGGCAATCAGTGCGTGCGACAGCTGATAGCCCCTGCCGAAGGGGTCAGACCAGGGATCCATGAACCCGAAAATGCGCTGCATGCGGTAGGGAGACGCGAGCACCAGCCCGACGAAGCCGATGGCAAGCATGAGGAGCAGGCCTGCGAACCATCTCCCGTACATGCCGCCTAGGAACAGGATCGCCGTGGCGATCGAGGTGATCACCACAAAGGCGCCGAAGTCCGGCTCGAGCAGGAGCAGCCAGCCGATCACCAGCATGACCGCGAACATCGGCAGGAGTCCGCGCTTGAAGCTGTGCATCAGCGCCGACTTGCGCACCGTGTAATCCGCCGCGTAGAGCACGGCGAACAGTTTCATGAACTCGGAGGGCTGCAGGTTCAGGATGCCAAACGAAAGCCAGCGCCGGGCGCCGTTGACCTCGCGGCCGAGCCCCGGAACCAGCAGCAGCGCGAGAAGCACCGCGCCCAGCAGGAACAGCCACGGCGCGGCCTGCTGCCACATCCGCACCGGCACCTGGAACACCATCATGCCGGCCACCACGCTCACGCCGAAAAACAGCGCCTGCCGCTGGAGAAAGTACGCGGGCTTGCCGCCGGTGAACTTGCTCGCCTCGGCGAGGGAAATCGAGGCCGAATACACCATCACCAGGCCGAGAATGAGCAGCAGGAACGCGGCCAACAGCAGGCTGCCGTCGTACTCGGCGAGCGGGGCGCGGCCCGGGCTAATGCGTCCGAGCATGGATGAGACTCTCCACCGCCGCGCGAAACGCCTCGCCGCGATGCCCGTAGTTTCGGAACATGTCGAAGCTCGCGCAGGCCGGCGACAGCAGCACGATGTCCCCCGGCCGCGCCTGCGCTGCGCTCAATACCACCGCCTCCTCCATCGAGGCGGCGCGGCGCACGGGCACGCCGGCGCCAGCAACGGCGGCTTCGATCAGCGGCGCATCGCGGCCGATCAGCACCATCGAGCGCACCGCCCGCGCCACCGTGCTCTTCAGCGGCGAGAAGTCCTGCCCCTTGCCCTCGCCCCCGGCGATGAGGACGATTTTCGCCCCGCCCCGCGCGAGCCCGGCGAGCGCCGCCGCAGTAGCGCCGACGTTGGTGCCCTTGGAATCGTCGTACCAGCGCACTCCGCTCGCCTCGCCGACCAGCTCGACGCGGTGCGGCAGCCCCTTGAACCCGCGCAGCGCGGCGAGCAGCGGTGCGAGCGCCAGGCCGACCGCCCGGCACAGCGCGAGCGCCGCCAGCGCGTTGGCGGCGTTGTGCAGGCCCGCGATCTTCATCTCTGCGGCGCGCATGAGCGTGTCCGAGCCCTGCGCGAGCCACTCTTCGCCGCCGCGCTCGAGCAGGCCCCAATCCTCAGTGCGTGGCGGGGCATCGAGACCGAAGCTGATCGTCTTGCGGTCCGGCAATGCCATCGAAAGGCTGCGCGCATCGTCGCGGTTCAGCACCTGGATGCCCTCACCCTGGAAAATCCGCGCTTTTGCGCTGGCGTAGTCGTCCAGGCCGCGGTAGCGGTCGAGATGGTCTTCGCTGAGGTTCAGCACCGTTGCCGCGTCCGCGCCGAGCGTGCGGGTGGTCTCGAGCTGGAAGCTGGAGAGCTCGAGCACCCAGAGGCCGGGGGCGCGCTTTTCGTCTTCGCAGCGCATGAGCGCGTCGAGGACCGCGGGACCGATGTTTCCCGCCACTTCGCAGTCGGCGCCCGCAGCCCCGGCCATGGCGCCCGCGAGCGCGGTCACGGTGGTTTTGCCGTTGGTCCCGGTAATGGCGATGATCTTGGGCCGGCCGGCGGCGGGGAACGCGCGCGCGAACAGTTCGACATCGCCGACCACCGGGACGCCCGCGGCCATCGCGCGACGCACCTCCGGCCCGGCAAGCGGCACGCCCGGGCTGATCGCAATGAGATCGATGCCGGCGAAGATTTTTTCGCGAAGCGGGCCGCAGTGCGCCGCGACGCCGGGAAGCGAGCGCCCGAGATCCGCGAGGCGCGGCGGCGCCGGGCGCGTGTCCGCGACGCGCACGTTCGCGCCCTGGCGCACCAGCCACTTCGCCATCGAAAAGCCCGTATCGCCCAAACCGAGCACCAGCACCTTTCTGCCCGCGAAATTCACCGCAGCTTCAATGTGGACAATCCAAACAACACCAGCATCATCGTGATGATCCAGAAGCGAACGACGACCTGGGACTCCGGCCATCCGGAGAGCTCGTAGTGGTGGTGCAGCGGCGCCATGCGGAAGACACGCTTGCCGCCGCTCCACTTGAAATACAGAACCTGGATCAACACCGACAGCGTCTCGGTGACGAATACGCCGCCCATGATGAAAAGCACGATCTCCTGCCTCACGATGACCGCCACGGTGCCGAGCGCCGCGCCGAGGGACAGCGCTCCCACGTCGCCGAGAAATACTTCCGCGGGGTAGGTGTTGAACCAGAGAAAGCCGAGCCCCGCGCCGGCGAGAGCGGCGCAAAAGACCGTGAGCTCGCCTGCGCCGGGAATGTACGGAAACAGCAGGTATTTCGAATACACGACGTTGCCCACGACATACGCGAATACGCCGAGCGCGCCGCCCACCATCACGGCTGGCATGATCGCGAGCCCGTCCAGCCCGTCGGTGAGATTCACCGCGTTCGAGGTGCCGACGATGACGAAGTAGGTGAGGACGATGAAACCCCATACGCCCAGCGGATAGGCGATGTTCTTGAAGAACGGCACGATGAGATCGGCCTTGGGAGAGAGGTTCATCCCGAGGCCGCTCTGTACCCAGGCCGTGATCAGCGGTACGACCTGCGCGTTCGACGGCACCGATACCGCGAACGCGAGGTACACCGCCGCGATCAGCCCGATCACCGATTGCCAGAAGAATTTGGCCTTCGCCGACAGGCCCTTCGGATTGCGCCGCACGACCTTGCGGTAGTCGTCCACCCATCCGATCACGCCGAATCCGAATGTGACCACGAGCACGATCCAGACGAAGCGGTTGGACAGGTCCGCCCAAAGCAGGGTGGTGACCAGGATGGACAGCAGCACGAGCGCGCCCCCCATGGTCGGCGTGCCGGCCTTGGCGAGGTGCGATTGGGGACCGTCGTCGCGCACCGCCTGGCCGATCTTGTAGGCGGCGAGCCTGCGTATCACGAGCGGCCCGGCGAGCAGCGAAATGGCAAGCGCCGTCAGCGTCGCCATCACCGCGCGCAGCGTGATGTACTGGAAAACGTTGAAAGCGCGCACGTCCTGGGCAAACCACTGGGACAGGGCAAGCAGCATCTATTTGCCCTCCTCGCAGAGCGCCGCGACGACCCGTTCCATGCGCATGAAACGCGAACCCTTCACCAGCAGCGTTGCCTGCGGCGTTGCGCTCTCGCGCACCAGGTGCAACAGCCCCTCGATGGTGCTCGCGTGAGCGCCCGCGGCGCCGAACGCCTCGACCGCATGCCGGCTGAGCTCGCCCATGGCGAAAAGACTCGAGATATTTGCGCTGCGGGCGTATGCGCCGATTTCCCTGTGGAACTGCGGCCCCCGCTCTCCGACTTCGCCCATGTCGCCCAGCACCAGCACGGTGGGCGCCGGATAATTTGCGAGCACATCGATCGCGGCGCGCACCGAGTCCGGGTTGGCGTTGTAGCTGTCGTCGATGACCGCCGATCCCGAGCGTGCGGACTTGCGCTGCATCCGGCCTGCGAAAGCGCGGAATTCTTCCAATCCACGCACGACCGGCTCCAGCCCCGCGCCGGCCGCAATCGCCCCAGCCGCCGCGGCAATGGCATTCAGCACGTTGTGGCGGCCGTCGATGTGCAGCGCGATGCTCGCGCTGCCCTGCGGCGTGCGCAGCTGGATCTCGCTGCCGAAATCGGCGATGACATGCCTGCCGCCGACCTGCGCCGGCTTGTCCATGCCGAACTCGAAGACCTTCACGGGGCCTTTGGCCAGGCGCTTCGCGTTGAGGTCCCGCCAGTAGCCGGCAAATTCGTCATCGGCGTTGATCACCGCGGTGCCGCCCGGGGGCAAGGCCGAAAACACCGCGCCGTGCTCGCGCGCGACATCGGCGACGTTCTTCATGAACTCCTGGTGCTCGCGCTGGGCGTTGTTGACGAGCGCGACGGTCGGGGCCGCGATCCCGGCGAGGTAGCCGGTCTCGCCCGGATGATTCATGCCCAGCTCGACCACCGCGCAGCGATGCTCGGCGCGCAGCCTGAGCAGCGTCAGGGGCAAGCCGATAGCGTTATTGAGATTGCCTTCGGTCGCGAGAGCGCGCGACTCGCCGCAGTGTGCGCGCAGTATCGCCGCGATCATTTCCTTGACCGTGGTTTTGCCGTTGGAGCCGGTCACCGCGATGAGCGGAAGGTCGAATTTGCGGCGCCAGTGCGCCGCAAGACGCCCGAGCGCAAGGCGCGTATCGTCCACGACAAGGGCGGGCAACTCCGAATCCTGAACCCCGAATCCTGAATCGGCATCCACCATCGCGGCGGCGGCGGCGCGGTTCTTCGCCGCGCCGATGAATCCGTGGCCATCGAACCGCTCGCCTCTCAGGGCCACGAACAGCGCCCCGGGCGCAAGCGTGCGGCTGTCGCTCGACACCGAGGTAAATCGCGCGTTGGCGCCGAGATTTCGCGCGCCGATCGCGTGGGCCGCTTCGGAGAGACGCATCATTCGCCCCAGCCTTTCAGCGCCCGCTCGGCTTCGAGCACGTCGGAGAACGGAATTTTCCGGCCCGCGATCTCCTGCCAGGTTTCGTGCCCCTTTCCGGCCACCAGGATCACGTCGCTGGCGCTCGCGCTCGCGACGGCGCGCTCGATCGCCTCGCGGCGGTCTTCGATGGTTTCGTGCGGCACCGGAATCGCGGCGGCGATCTCGGCGATGATGGCGGCGGGATCTTCGCTGCGCGGATTGTCGCTCGTGACCACGATGGCATCGGCATGTCGCGAGGCGACCGCGCCCATGAGCGGCCTCTTGCCGCGGTCGCGATCTCCGCCGCATCCGAATACGACGACGAGCTGCCCGCCGCCCGCTCGCGCCACGTCCTTCAGGGCGACCAGGGTCAGCTCGAGCGCGTCCGGCGTGTGCGCGAAGTCGACGACGATGAGCGGCCCGCCCGCGCCGCCCAGCCGCTGCATGCGTCCGACCACCGGCTCCAGGCGCGGGAGCGCCGCCGCTGCACGATCGAATGGAATGCCCGAGACCAGCATCGTCGCCAGCACGCCCAGAAGATTCGAAACATTGAAGCGCCCGAGCAAGGGACTTTCGACTCGCGCCTCGCCCCACGAGCCTTTTACCGTGAAGGCGATGCCTTTCGCCGATACTTCGATCGCGTGCGCTTCGACATGGCGCTCGAGCCCCGCCCGGGCCGCCACACCCTCGAAGCAGCTGTAGCCTGCGCGGTTGATTCCGCGCCCGGCGAGCAGGCGGGCGAGCCGCACGCCCTGCACGTCGTCAAGATTGAGCACGGCGTGCCCGAGGCCCGGCGATTCGAACAGGCGCTGCTTGGCCCTCGCGTAGCCCTCCATGTCGCCGTGGTAGTCGAGATGATCGCGCGACAGATTGGTGAACAAGGCCGCGCCGAAGGCAACGCCGTTGACGCGCTCCTGGTCCAGGCCGATCGAGGTGACTTCCATCGCCACGCCCTGAGCCCCCGCGGAGAGCAGCCCGGCGAGGGAACGATGCAGCAGCACCGCATCGGGCGTGGTGTTGGCGCCGGCGGCTAGCGTGCCGGGCAGGCCTGTTCCCAGGGTACCGATCACCGCGGTGCGGGCGCCGCAGGCGCTGCAGGCCTGCGCGATCCACTGGCTGCACGAAGTCTTGCCGTTGGTGCCGGTAACGCCGATGGTCCACAGCTTTTCGGAAGGGCGCCCGTAGATCTCGTGCGCGAGATGGCCGGCCATTCCGCGCAAGCCCTCGACCTTCAGATTCGGTAGGCGCCAGCCGCTGTTCCATTCGAATCCCGCGCACTCCCAGAGCACCGCGGCCGCGCCGCGCGCGACGGCGTCCGCAATGAAGCGGCGCCCGTCCTGCCGCGAGCCCGGATACGCGAGGAACGCCTCCCCCGCGGCGAGAGTCCGGCTGTCGGCGGAGAGGCCGGTCACGCGCGCTCCCTGCACGGCCAGTTGCCGCAGGATGTCTTCGGCCTGGTTTCCCACACCTATATGCTTTCCTTCACTTCATCGCCTTCCAACGGCAGTTCGATCGGCGTCATCGGGCCGTCCGGCGTCGCATCGAGAACGCGCAGCGCCCCGCTCATCACCTGCGCGAAGACCGGCGCCGCAACCGTGCCGCCGTAGTAAAGGCCGTCCGAAGGCTCGTCGATCATGACTGCGACGACCAGCCGCGGACTGGAAGCGGGCGCGAAGCCGACGAACGAGGACACATATCGGGTGGAGGAGTAAGCGCCGTTCTCCTGTTTTTGCGCCGTGCCGGTCTTGCCGGCGACGCGATAACCCATGATCTGCGCCCGCGGCGCCGTGCCGCCTGAATGCACCGCGAGCTCGAGCATCGAGCGCACCGCGCGCGCCGTCTCGGGGGCGATCACGCGCTGCGCGGCCGGCGCCGTGTCCACCCGCATCAGGGACAGCGGCACCATGTCCCCGTCGCGCGCGAACATGGTGTAGGCGCGCGCCAGCTGGACGAGCGATACCGAGATTCCGTGGCCGTAGGACATGGTCGCCTGTTCGATCGGGCGCCAGCTCCGGTAGGGCCGCAACTTGCCGGTCGCCTCCCCGGGAAAGCCCAGATTCGGCGCGGCGCCGAATCCCGCGTGCTGGAACATTTCCCACATCGAAGCCGCCGGAAGCGACAGCGCGATCCTTGCCGCTCCGATGTTCGAGGATTTCTGGATGACCTGGGCTACCGTCAGCACGCGCTCGTCGTGCGTGTCACGGATGGTCGCGGCACCGATGCCGAAGCCGCCCGGCGCGATCTGGATCAGCGTATTCGGCCTCACCTTGCCGGCCTGGAGCGCCAGCGCGATCGTGAAGGGCTTGAGCGTCGAGCCCGGTTCGAACGTATCGGTAAGCGCGCGGTTCCTGAACTGCGCGCCCGAGAGCCGGTTGCTCTTGTTCGGGTTGTAGGCGGGGGAATTGGCCAGCGCCAGCACTTCGCCCGTGGACACGTCGACCACCACGATGCTTCCCGCCTTGGCGCGGTGCTTCTGCACCGCGCTCTTGAGCTGGCCGTACGCGAGGTTCTGGATGCGCGTGTCGAGCGCGAGCACCAGGTCGCGCCCGTTTTGCGCCGCCTTGATCGATTGTACGTCCTCCACGATCTGGCCCAGGCGGTCCTTGATCACGCGGCGGCTTCCGGGCTTGCCCGCGAGCGTGTCCTGGAACGCGAGCTCGATGCCTTCCTGGCCGATATCGTCGGCGCCGGTGAAGCCGAGCACATGCGCCATGATTTCGCCGCCGGGGTAGTAGCGCCGGTACTCGCGGTTCTGGAACAGCCCGGGAATCCGCAGCTCCGCGACCCGGTCGGCGGTCTCGGGCGGAATCTGGCGCTTGATGAACACGAAGTCGCGGTCCGTGTCGGCGACGCGCTTGCTGATCTCCTGCGCCGGCATCTCCAGAATTCCCGCCAGCCGCGCGAGCTGCTTGCGGCTGATCTTCACCTCGTCCGGAATGGCCCATATCGATTTCACCGGGGTGGTGATGGCGAGCGGCTCGCCGTTGCGGTCGAGGATGCGCCCGCGGCTGGCGGTGATCTCGATCACGCGGCTGTAGCGCGATTCTCCTTTTGCCTGGAGAAAGTCGTTGTGCATTCCCTGCAGATATCCCGCGCGGCCGATGAGCACGCCAAACAGGGAGAGAAAGGTGCAGACCAGCAGCCGCGAGCGCCACACCGGCAGGGTGAGCACGAGCACGGGACTGGTGGTGTACTTCATTGCGACTGGCCCTCGGGCTTGACGATTTGCAGGCGCTTCGCATCCGGAACGCGCATGCGCAGCTGCCGGCTGGCGATGCGCTCGACGCGTGCTTGAATCGCCCAGGTGCTGGCCTCGAGCTGGAGCTGGCCGTATTCGACCTCGAGCTGGCGCGCGCGCTCCTGCTCCTGTTCCAGCTCGGCGAAGAGCTTGCGCGCCTGGTGCTGCGAGGTGACCAGCCCCAGCGCGCAAACGGTGAGGATGGCGAACAGAAGCGGGGTCCATTTGCTCATGGCGGACTCAGGCGGGTTTTTCGGCGACGCGCAGCACGGCGCTGCGGGCGCGGGGGTTTGCCCTGGACTCTTCCGCGCCGGGCCTCAGCGGTTTTCCGAGAACACGCAGCTTCGGCGAGGGCAGCTCCCGCGCTCTCAATGGCAGGCGTTCCGGCATTTCGGGCCGCGCCGCGCCGCGCATGAAGTTCTTCACGATCCGGTCCTCGAGGGAATGGAAGCTGATCACGGCAAGCCGTCCATGGGGTTTGAGCGCGGCGAGCGCCTGCGGCAGCGCTAGCGACAACTCCTCAAGCTCCTGATTGAGGTGAATCCGTAGAGCCTGAAACGTCCGCGTTGCCGGATCCTGCCCCGGTTCACGCGTCCGGACGGCCGCACCCACGAGAGCGGCAAGTTGCCCGGTGCTGGAGACAGGCCCCCTTCCCCGAGCAGCAACAATCGCCTTTGCAATCTGTTTAGCAAACCGTTCTTCCCCATAGCCGCTCAATACCTCCCTGATCTCGGCCTCTTCGGCCTGACTCAGCCACAGCGCGGCGCTCATTCCACGCGTGCGGTCCATGCGCATGTCGAGCGGCGCATCGAACCGGAAGCTGAATCCGCGCTCCGGATCGTCGAGCTGCGGCGATGACACGCCCAGATCGAACAGCACTCCGTCCACTGCGCCGGCGTGCAAGGCATCGAGCACCGGCTGCAATTCGCTGAAGCGCGCGTGCACCGGCGTGAACCGCGCATCGCGTATCTCCCGCGCCGCGGCGATCGCATCCGCATCCCGGTCGAGCGCAATCAACCGGCCCTGCGCGCCCAGCCGATCCAGAATCAGCCGGCTGTGGCCTCCCCTGCCAAACGTCGCGTCCACGAACGTACCCTCGGGTCGCGCATCGATCGCCAGTGCATCGACTGCCGGGTGGAGGAGGACGGGGGTGTGCGCATCGCTCACAACGAAAAGTTTTCGGTGCCGGGCGGCGGGTTAGTGCCCACTTGCGCCAGAGCACGGGTGAGCCGCTCGTCCCACGCGGCGACGTCCCAGATCTCGAAATGGCTTCCCTGCCCCACCAGCATCACGTCTTTCTTCAGATCGGCGTACTTGCGCAGCGCCGGTGAGATCAGCATGCGGCCCTGGCTGTCGAGCTCGAGTTCCTCGGCGAAGCCGACCACCAGCCGCTGCCACCAGCGCGCTTGCTCGTTGAAACTGGAGAGCGCCTGGACTTTTGCGCCTATGGGCTCCCAGGCAAGACGGGGATAAAGAAGCAGACAGCTATCGGGGTGAGCGGTGAGAACCACCGCGCGGCCTCCCGATAGCAATGCGTCGCGATGCCGGGTCGGCACGGCAAGCCTTCCCTTGGCGTCGAGACTCAACTCTGTCGCCCCTTGAAACAACGGTCCCCCTCATGATGGCGGAACAAGCACGTTACAACGCCACAGTTCCCCACTAAATTCTACTTCTCACCACTTTAGAGGAAACC
>JBGPYQ010000278.1:0-2614 GCA_041493345.1 Gammaproteobacteria bacterium
CCGCGCCTTCCTTGACGGCGCCGGGCTCCCCGGCGCAGGATCGCAACCATGGCCTGGCCCGTCAGGGCTGTTCAGCCCGGGTTGCCCCGCCGCCCGGCGTCCAAACGTCCCTGGCTTGGGGCTGATAACGGGCTTTATGTCGGCTACGCGCCGAGGTCGGTGAAGGTGCCGCCGATGTCGACGCCGATGCGTGCGTGTCGCGCGGGAGTTGTCATGGCGCCAGAGTGTACACGGCGAGCCGGAGGCGTCAAGGCAGCTGGGGCCGCCAAAAACCGAGCCAGGAGCCGAGCAGCTGGCACTCCCCGGCCTCACCGTCTAGACCGTGCCGTGCGCCCACAGCCGCAGCCCCGGCAGGACGCGGCTTGACTGTCCCGCGGTCGCCGGCGCAAGATCGCCGTTGATGATTGGTCCGGCTGGGGGATCAACGATGCGGTCCGCGCGGTTCTCTCGGCGCCAGCCACTCCGCCGTCGGTGCCCGCCGGCCCCGGCCCGGTCTGATAATGGCCTTTAGGTCGCCTAAGCGCCAAGATTCCTTCGGCCTGGAGTTTCGAACTGAAGCTTGCCTGACAGAGCCTGCCACATCCTTCGAAGATCATCTCGCTCGGGAAATCATCTACAGCGAGCGCATGCGCATGGCGATCCTTGCCGGTCTGTTGGGCGCGCTGATCGAGTTTTACGGCCTGGGTTACGCGCTGTTCCGCAAAGACTACCCGATGTTTCGTTTCCTCACGCCTGCCGCGTTCTTCTACATCATCGCGGTCATCGCCCTGCTGCTCTGTTACGAGCTTGCCATCCGGTACCTGATCGGCCGCTGGTTGCGCCGGGGAAGAGGCGTGCCGGGCGCTCTCCGGTACCTGAACGCGTTCGTGGAAACGAGTGTTCCCACCATCCTGATGCTCCTCGTGTCGCGCGAAATGAATCCAGTATACGTGCTGCAGAGTGCGGCGGGTCTTCTCTACGCGGTATTCATCGTGCTCTCCACGCTGCGGCTGGACTTCAGGCTGTCCGTATTTACCGGACTGGTCGCGGCGGCGGAGTACGTGGCCCTGTCGTTCGCCTACATTGGCGCGGGCGGCGGCGTGGTGGAGGGCGGCGCGCGCGCCGCGGCGGGCACGCCGTTCGAGGCGCCGCCGTTCTACGTGGCCAAGGGGGTCATGCTCGCGCTGGCCGGGCTCGCCGCGGGCTTCGTCGCGGACCAGCTGAAGCGACGGGTCAGCAACGTATTCCGCGCGCAGGAGGAGCGCCAGCGCATCGTCAGCACTTTCGGCCAGCAGGTATCGCCGGCCATCGTCGAGGCGCTGCTCAAGGCCGGCCCGGAGATCGCAAGCAGGCGCACGTTCGTGTGCGTCATGTTCATGGACATCCGCAATTTCACGCCGCTGGTCGAGAACAAGTCGCCGGAGGAGATCGTCGCCTTCCAGAACGTCGTCTTCGCGGAGGCGGTCGACATCGTGAACCGCAACCACGGCATCATCAACCAGTTTCTCGGCGATGGCTTCATGGCCACATTCGGCGCTCCCCTTGCCACGGGGCGCGACTGCGACAACGCGCTTGCCGCGGCGCGCGAGCTGGTCGCCGGGATCCGGGGGCTGTCGGAAGCCGGACGGATTCCGCCGATCATGATCGGGGTCGGCCTGCACGCGGGCGAGGCAGTTTCCGGAAACGTCGGCTCGGCGCTGCGCAAGCAGTACTCGATCACCGGCAATGTCGTGATCCTCGCGTCGCGCATCGAGCAGCTGAACAAGGACTATGGATCACAGATCCTGGTGTCGGGCGAGGTGCTCGCGGCCGCTGGCGAGCAGGCGCTCGGCCACGAGCCGCTCGGCCCGGTACACGTCAAAGGCCGGGAGGAACCGATCGAGATCTACCGGCTTGCCTGATTGAGATCCGCGACCTCCGTGACCGGGGTCAGGTCTTGCATTTATGCATTCTCCGCAGAAGGTCGAAATCGCGGGGACCTATCTGCCAAGGCCAGATGCTGGATTGCAAGACCTGACCCCAAGTTCCTGACCCCAAGTTCCCGAGTGGCGAGAAGATTCATTTCGGCCGACTGTCGGGCGATAGGCGTGAGGCGCAGCCGGACACGGCCGCCGCCGTCCAGCAGCACGAGCGTGTCACCCTCGCGGCGGGCCTTCCTCACCGCCCCCAGCGCCGCCAGGAACCGGGCTTCCTGCTCCATGACGGCGGGCAGGCAGGCCATGCGCGTCGTGCCGCCCGGCCTGATCTCGACCATGTCACCGGATTGCTGGTAGGTCCCGAAATAACGGTTGCAGGCGGCACGCCCCGCCACCTTCTGGCCGGCATCGAAGATGAGCGTGGATTGCACGCGATCCACCACGCCTCCGCCGTCGATATCCTCGGCCAGCCACGCCGTGCCCTCCAGCGAGGCGAGCGCGGCCCCCGCCGGCGCCGTGGGTGCCGCGGAGGTGCACCCGAAGGCCAGGAGAGCGACGGCGAGCACGGTCCGGAACCGGCTACGCGCTGATCGGCCATGCGGCCGCCGCCGCTCACGCTTGCTCGCCGCTCAGCCCTTGAGGTTGTCCTTGAGGAAGGCGATCGTGCGCGACCACGCCTGTTCGGCGGCCTGCCTGTGGTAGCGGGCCTCCGAAGTGTC
>JBGPYQ010000153.1:0-7992 GCA_041493345.1 Gammaproteobacteria bacterium
AGGACCTCGACGCCGCCCTGAACCCGAAGATGCGCGTGCGCGACATCCTGCGCGAGGCGCTCACCGTGCACGAGCGCCCGAGCGACGCCGAAATCGCAAGCCGCATCCGCGAGCTGCGGGAGCAGGTGAGTCTCAAGGACAGCAAGCTGGCGAACTTTCCCTCGGAGCTTTCCGGCGGCGAGAAGCGCCGCGTGGGGATCGCGCGCGTTCTCGCGGTGCGCCCGCGCCTGATCGTGGCCGACGAGCCCACGAGCGCGCTCGACGTCTCGATCCAGGCGCAGGTGGTGAACTTGCTGCGCGACCTGCAGAAAGACCTGGGGCTCACGTATCTATTCATCTCGCACGATCTCCCGGTCGTGGAGCTGGTCAGCCAGAAAGTAGCGGTGATGTATCTCGGACGCATCGTCGAGATGGGTCTTGCGGAGAACATCGCGCATCAGCCGCGCCACCCCTACACCGGCATCCTGTGGTCGTCGCTCGCCGACAAGAAGAGCACCGAGGTGAGCCGGCGCGTGCGCAACGTGACGGTCGAGCGCGAGCGCCGCGCCTGGGGCGTGTTCGACTTCGAGCATCCGGTCAGCGGCTGCCGCTTCGCGCCGCGCTGCCCGCTGTACCAGGACAAGGGCCGGCCCGCCGTCTGCACCGACCCCGCCTCCGAGCCGCAGTTAAGGGACGTGGGAAACGGGCACGTGGTGGCGTGTCATTTCGCGTAGTCGGTCGAAAAGGAAACCGGTGTCTCGCACATCATCGAGAGGGCCGTCCGCTGCAGCCATCGACTGGCCGGCGGACATTCATCGCGCGCTGAAATTGCACGGTGTGCGGCAGCTTTCGTATGTTCCCGATGCGGGCCACAAGCGCCTGATCGAGCTCTGCCACGCCGACAGGAGTCTGGCGGTGGTGCCGCTGACCACGGAAGAGGAGGGCATCGGCCTGGCGGCAGGTGCCTGGCTGGGCGGGCAGCGCTCCGCGCTGCTCATGCAGTCAAGCGGCGTCGGCAATTGCGTGAATACCCTGACGCTGGCGGCGAATTGCGGATTTCCGCTGCTCATGCTGGTGACGATGCGCGGCGAGTGGGGCGAGTTCAATCCGTGGCAGATTCCCATGGGACAGGCGGCGCAGCAAGTTCTGGCATCGAGCGGCGTGCGGACTCTTCGGCTCGAAGAGGCGGCGGAGGCGGGGACCACGGTGGCGGCGGCCGCAAGCCTGGCCTTCGGCGGTTTCGCCGCCGTTGCGGTGCTCATCTCGCAACGCCTGATCGGGTTCAAATCGTTCGAGGACAAACAATGAAGGGAACCGGTGCTTTGCGCCGGCGCGAGGTCGTGGCGGCTGTGCTCGAGCGGCGCGGCGCGCTTCTCGTCGTCGCCGGGCTCGGATCCTCGGCGTGGGACTGCACTGCGGCGGGGGATCATCCGCTCACGTTCCCGCTGTGGGGCGCAATGGGGTCGGCCTGCATGATCGGGCTGGGGCTGGCGCTCGCGCAGCCGTCGCGGCGCGTGCTCGTCATCACGGGAGACGGCGAAATGCTGATGGGGCTGGGAAGCCTAGCGACGATCGGCGCAAAGCGTCCACCCAACCTTGCCGTGGTCGTCCTGGACAACGAGCGCTATGGTGAGACCGGAATGCAGAAGACGCACACGGCGCATGGAGTCGATATCGCGGCGGTAGCGGCCGCATGCGGATTCGCCGAAGCCCGCGTCGTGCGCAGGAGCCCGGAAATTGCGGCGATGCGCTCGCACGTGCACCGGCGCCAAGGCCCGCTCCTCTACCAGGTGAAGGTGAGGCCCGAGACTCTTCCGCTGGTGCTGCCTCCGCGCGAGGGCGCGCATTTGAAGCGACGCTTTCGCGAAGCGCTGCTTGGAAAGAGCGGGGCGGAGTAGCCGTATCCGACATTTGCACGATCGCTGAAAAGGAGACCCGGATGGAAGGACAGGGACGCGTCAGGCGCGTGGTCACCGGCCACGACGAAAATGGAAAGGCGGTCGTGATTTCCGATGGCCTCGCGCCGGCGGTGCACACCAATCCGCTGCGGCCCGGGCACTGGTCGGTCGACATCTGGAGGACCGCCGCCACGCCCGCGCCCGTGGTATTGAGGGCATCCGATCCGACTCCGGGTCCGCGCAAGCAGTTGCCGCCGACAAACGGCACGGTGGTGCGGATCGCGGACTTCATGCCCGAGTCCGAAGCGCTCCGGAATCTCGGTCCGGAAGCGGCGAAAAAGGTTTTCGCCGCAATGGGAAACGAGTCTGCATCCACCTTCAAGGCGAGCGGCCGCCATCCGATGATGCACCGAACCGAGACGATAGACTACGCGATCGTGCTGTCCGGGGAGCTTACCCTGATACTCGATGAGGAAGACGTGGTGCTGCGCGCGGGAGACGTGGTGATCCAATGCGGCACCAGCCACGCCTGGAGCAACCGATCGGACAAGCCGGCGCGGATCGCGTTCGTTCTCGTCGACGGGAAGTTCGATCCTGAAGTCGCGGCATTCCTGAGAAGCGGGTGAAGCGGCTTTGGGGAGCATCCCGGTTATTTGCGGGTGAGCGTTTTCAGGATGGTCGCGACGTCCTCGGCCAGCTCCACCGGGGTCAGATGCCGCGCCCCCGGCAATATCGTCAGAGTGGAGCCGCGAACGGCCTGGTGCAGGACGCGCGACATTTCCACCGGCGTGGCTTCGTCGTTTTCCCCGACGATGACCGCGGTGGGCACCTCGAACGCTCCGACGTAAGGCCTCAGATCGGCGTTGGCGAGCATGTCGCAGGACGCGGCATAGCAGGCCACGTCGTTGGCGAGAAAGACTTCGATAAGCGAACGCACGGCGTCCGGCATCGCAACCAGGTATTTGTCGCTGAACCAGCGCATGAGCTGTTGCTCGATAAGGCCGACGAAACCCCTGGAGCGCACCGCCTCGGCGCGCTGCTGCCATTCATCCTGGGCCTTCGGTCCGTACCACGCGGTCGTATCGATCAGCCCGAGACCCTGCGTTCGCGTCGGATAGTTGGTGGCAAAGGCCTGGGCCACGCACCCTCCCATGGAGCAGCCTGCGATCGTCGCCGACGGCCAGCCGATGTGATCCATAAGACTCACAAGATCACCCGCGAACAGCCCCACCGAGTACGGCACCGCGCGGCGCTCCGAACGCCCGTGGCCGCGGCAGTCATAGACGAGCACCTCGGCGTGGTCGGTGAGCCGCGAAACGACGCCGTCCCAAATGCTGCTGTCGAGCGCCAGCGAGTGGATCAATGCGATCCGGGGCGCCCCGGGAGCGGCGATGGGGTGGAGCCTGAACGCCAGGACGCAGCCGTCCGATGCCGGGCAAGTCCGGTTCATGGGCTCCCGTTTTATCGGGGTTTCGGCAGGCTGATCAGACATGATGCTGGATGCGCAACTTTATCAATTTTGAACAAGGTCCGGGATGCTGAGAATGCCGCATGCTATGCCTTTTTCCGGTGCCTGCCAAAAGGGGAACGAAACAGCCGCCGCGCCGTTTCCACGATGGCACCCGCCCCGGCTTAAAGACCGAGCCGTTGCGCCGCTTTTACGATGGCACCCGACCCGGCCTAAAGGCCGAGTCGTTGCCATATCGTCGAAGTCAGCCCTGCCTGGTTCATGGTGTAGAAGTGCAGGCCGGGGGCGCCCGCGGAAAGCAGCCGGTCGCAAAGCTCGGTGACGATGTCCAGGCCGAAGCTGCGGATCGAGGCGACGTCATCGCCGAAGCCTTGCATCTTGAGTCGCATCCAGCGGGGAATTTCCGCGCCGCAGCTATCGGAGAAGCGGGCGAGTTGCGAGAAATTGGCGATCGGCATGATACCCGGGACGATGGGCACGGCTATGCCCAGTGCTTCGCAATCGTCCACGAAACGGAAGTAGGAATCGATGTTGAAGAAGTACTGGGTGATCGCCGAATTTGCACCGGCTTCGATCTTGCGCTTGAAGTTCTTCAGGTCGTCCTGCGGACTGCCGGCTTGCGGGTGGAACTCGGGATAGCAGGCGACCTCGACATGAAAATGATCGCCGGTTTTTTCCCGGATGAAGGCGACCAGCTCGTTCGCGTGGCGCAACTCGCCCGCGCTCGCGGCGCCCGAGGGCGGATCGCCGCGCAGTGCGACGATGTGGCGGATGCCGTTTGCCCTGTAGAGGTCGATGGTCGCGGCGACGTCGGCGCGGGTCGCGCCGACGCAGGAGATATGCGGCGCGGCGGTATGTCCCGCGGAGCGGATCTCAAGCACCGTCTCCAGCGTGCGGTCCCGGGTGGAACCGCCCGCGCCGAAAGTACAGGAAAAGAACCTCGGCTTGAGCTGCGCGAGCTGCTTCCAGGTCGAGCGCAGCCTGTGCATGCCCTCCGGCGTCTTCGGCGGAAAAAACTCGAAGCTGAAAGTTCGTGGGTGTTTTTTCTGGGATTCCATTCAAGCGGGTGCGGATTGCCGGTTCCCGGCGCGCTCGCGCATGCGATGGGCGGCTTCGACCATCCTTGCCAGCGCGGCCTCGGTTTCAGGCCAGCCGCGGGTCTTCAACCCGCAGTCCGGATTGACCCACAGGCGATCCAGGGGAATCACGCGCTCGGCTTTTTCGAGCAGTCTCAGCATGTCCCCGGCATCCGGCACCTGCGGAGAGTGAATGTCGTACACCCCCGGACCGATCTCGTTCGGATAGCGGAACTCGCCGAAGCCCTCGAGCAATTCCATGTCCGAGCGCGAGGTTTCGATGGTGATCACGTCGGCGTCGAGCGCGGCGATCGCCGGCAGGATGTCGTTGAATTCCGCGTAGCACATGTGCGTGTGGATCTGCGTCTCGTCGGCCACGCCGCAGGATACCAGCTTGAACGCGCGCACCGCCCAGTCGAGATATTGTGCCCAGTCCCGCTTCTTGAGCGGAAGACCTTCGCGCAGGGCCGGCTCGTCGATCTGGATGATGGCGGTGCCGGCGCGCTCGAGATCGAGCACTTCGTCGCGCAACGCCAGCGCGATCTGCAACGCGGTCCTGCTGCGGGGCTGATCGTCGCGCACGAACGACCACTGCAGCATGGTGATCGGCCCGGTGAGCATGCCCTTCAGCGGCTTTCGGGTGAGGCTCTGGGCGTAGCGCGTCCATTCCACCGTCATCGGCGCGGGCCGCTCGACGTCGCCGTAGATGATCGGCGGCTTCACGCAGCGCGAGCCGTAGCTTTGCACCCAGCCGTTCCCGGTGAAGGCGAAACCCTGCAACTGCTCGCCGAAATACTCCACCATGTCGTTGCGCTCGGCTTCACCGTGCACCAGCACGTCCAGCCCGAGCGCCTCTTGGCGCGCCACGGCGTCGCGGATTTCCGTGCGCATCGCTTCCAGATACGCGGACTGACCGATCTGGCCTTTCTTGAATGCCGCGCGCGCCTTGCGTATCTCGGGCGTTTGCGGGAACGAGCCGATGGTCGTGGTCGGCAGTGGCGGCAGATTCAACCGGGCTCTTTGCTTTTGAATGCGGGCCGCGAAAGACGATGGGCGGCGCGTGTCGCGCTCGGACAAGGCGTCCATACGGCGTTTCACCGCGTCGGAGCGTACCCGCTTCGACGTCTTTCTCGAAGTCACCGCCTTGCGCGACGCATCCAGGGCCGGCGCGATCGCCTCGATGCCTTGCGCGAGGCCCCGCTTGAGCGTCGCGATCTCATCGAGCTTTTGCACCGCGAACGCCAGCCAGTTGCGGACCTCGGCATCCAGTGTCTTCTCGTGCGCAAGGTCCACCGGCACGTGCTGCAGCGAGCATCCGGCCGAGATCCACAGACGTTCTCCGAGCCGGTCATGCGCCGGCTTGAGCGCCGCGAGGGCGGCATCCAGATCGGCGCGCCAGATGTTGCGGCCGTCGACGACGCCAAGCGACAGAACCTTCGACTCCGGGTATCCGTCCAGGAACATCGCGAGCTGCCCGGGCCCGCGCACCAGGTCGAGATGAATGCCCGAGACCGGCAGCGATTTGAGCATGGCCGCGTGTTCCGCCACGGACTCGAAATAGGTGGCAAGCAGAAGCCTGGGCGATTGGGACGCGAGGGTCTCATAAGTCGGGCGGAAGGCGGCGAGCCAGCGCGCGTCCGGCTCGAGACCCAATATCGGTTCGTCGATTTGCACCCAGGACACTCCCAAGGCCTGGAGGCGCGCGAGCAGGCGCTGATAGGCGGGCACCAGGTGCGGCAGCAGATCGAGCTTGTGCGACAGGCCGGATTTGATCTTGCCGAGGTAGAGCAAGGTGAGGGGGCCTACCAGGGAAACTTTGACGGTGTGGCCCAGTTCTGCGGCTTGCGTCACCTCGTCGAACAGCCACTTCACTCCACCGTCGAAGCGCGATTCCGCGCTCCATTCCGGTACCAGGTAGTGGTAGTTCGTGTCGAACCACTTGGTCATCTCCATGGCGGGTTGAGCGGCGTTGCCGCGGGCCAGGGTGAAGTATTGCGGCAGCGTGAGCGATCGGGGATCGAAGCCGAACCGGCCCGGCACGCAGCCGAGATGCGCGAGCGTCTGCAACACCGGGTCGTACCAGGCGAAATCCCCGACGGTGACGAAGTCCAGGCCCGCATCGCGCTGCCATTGCCAGTGTCTGCCGCGCAGATCGCGGCCGACATTCAATAGTTCCGCTTCCGGGAGCTCGCCCCGCCAGAACGACTCCAGGGCGGTCTTGAGCTCCCGCTTCGCCCCGATGCGCGGGAATCCCAGTATGTGTGCGACAGTCATGGTCCACTCCTTTGACGAGCGGAAGATCATCCTCTATACTCATTTATGAATCCAATGAAAGTTTCTTCAAGTATAATGAATGAGCTTCATAGTATTTCCGGCCGCTGAATCGTCACCCATGCTCGAAATCCGCCACCTGCGCACGCTGCTCGCGCTGACCGAAGCGGGCACGGTGTCGCGCGCGGCCGAGCGCGTGCATCTGACCCAGTCGGCGCTCTCGCACCAGTTGAAGGCGCTGGAAGCGCATTACGGGGTGGCGATGGTGAAGCGCCATGGGCAGTCGGTAAAGCTTACCGAGCCGGGTCAGCGGCTGGTGGCATTGGCCCGCACGGTGATGGGCGAAGTCCGGACTGCCGAGCGCGATCTGACGAAACTCGTCCGCAAACCGGCGGGAACGCTGCGTATTGTCCTGGAATGCCATACCTGCTTTGACTGGCTGATGCCGATCATGGACGCCTTTCGCAAGCACTGGCCCGAGGTGGAGCTCGATCTGGTATCCGGTTTTCATCCGAATCCGCTCGCATTGCTCGCCGACAACAAGACCGATCTCGTAATCGGATCGGAAAACAAGCCGCGGCGGGGCATCGTCTATCACCCGCTGTTCCGCTTCGAGGTGCTCGCGGTATTGCCGACCGATCACCGGCTGCGGGCGAAACGTTTTCTCAGTGCGGGTGATTTCGCGAAAGAGACGCTCATCACCTATCCGGTGCCCGAAGAGCGCATCGACCTGATCCGGCGGGTGCTGCAACCGGCCAAGGTCCATCCCAGGCGCCGCACCACGGAACTGACCGTCGCCATCCTGCAGCTGGTGGCCAGCCGGCGGGGCGTGGCCGCGCTTCCGAACTGGGGAATCAAGAACTACGTGGATTACGGATACGTGATCGCGCGGCGCATCGGCAAGAACGGGCTGTGGAGCAACCTGTACGGCGCCACCACCGGCGAGGTGGCGCGCCTGCCCTTTGTCCGGGATTTTCTGGAGACGGCCCGGCGCGAATGCTTCGCCAAGCTCGACGGCGTGGTGCCGGCGCAATAGCCCGGCTAGAGCTCATCTGAAAAATTTGACGTGTCGTCGTTTCCCCTCACCCCAACCCTTCTCCCGAAGGGAGAAGGGTTGGGGTGAGGGAGAATTTTGAGATAGGTTCTAGCCATCGCCCCGCTTCATCCAGCGGACCGGGATCGCCGTGATATCGCCTTTGCCCAATCCTTCGCGTGAAGCCTCGTCGTAGCATTCCAGAGCGCGCGCGGTGACCGGAAGGGTGGCCCCGAAAGATTTCGCCTCTTCGATCATCGTCCGCAG
>JBGPYQ010000262.1:0-3879 GCA_041493345.1 Gammaproteobacteria bacterium
ATAGCCCAACAGCCCGGCTGAAATACAGCCCTGGCCGACCAGCAGGATTCTGCGCCGGCGCAGCCCGAGCGGTTTCAAAGTGTCCACTGGATCTGAAATGGGAGTCATGACGTCGAGCCGTATCTCCGGACAAGGTTCTTATCGTGTTCCGGAAAATACCTGACCTGCCCCCAGCCATCGTGCCATGGGCAGGTTAGAAAATTCCTTATTTAAACAATCTGCTCTTCCTCTGCGCTGTCGGGTGAGCTTGCCCGACAGCGCACCGCGAATTTCCCAGGCGTGTTGTAGACCAAGGCGCTGTGCGGCCGCTGCTCATTGTAGTCGCGCCGCCAAGTGGCAACCCGTACCCGGGCCTCGGTCAGGCTCTGGAACCAGTGCTCGTTCAGGTATTCGTCGCGAAACTTGCCGTTGAAGCTCTCGATGTAGGCGTTCTGCGTGAGCTTACCCGGTTCGATCAGCGAAGAGGGCCGAGGCATAACTGGTAAAATCAAAGCCCACAAGCGGGCGCGGCGTAGCAGCCAGTTTGCGATGAAAACGCCATTTTCTCACAAGAGCACCGGATGGACGATCGTCCGGAACTTCGCCGCTGTTCCGGCCGGAAAGCGGACGTGAAGCCAGACGGCAAAGGCCCGTCTGTGTTATTGCTGGGCGCTTCGGGCTTTCTCGGACCCGCGCTGCGCGATGCGTTCGGCGCCGGGCGGGCGGTGGTGACGCATCTCAGCCACTCAGGCGAAGGAAGTCTATTCTTCGACGCGCGCTCCACTGGCGTTTCGGACTTTGTGGCAGCCCTTCCCGGCAAGCCGGCGGCGGCGGTCATCCTGTTGGGGATCACTAATATCGACCATTGCGCGCGCGATCCGGCCGGCTCCGCCGAGGTCAACGTGCGCGGCATCATCCGGGTGATCGACGAGGCGCGCGCTCTCGGCATCACGCCGGTGTTCGTTTCCAGCGACGCGGTCTTTGACGGCAGCCGCGCGTACTGGTCCGAGGACGACGAACCGTTCCCGATCCTGACCTATGGCAGGCAGAAGCTCGAGGTGGAACGCCACCTGGCAGCGCTTCCTCCGCCGTGGATCATCGTTCGCCTGCCGAAGCTGATCTCTCCCGAGCGCAATGCGCGCTGCTTTCTTAGCGGCTGGGCCGAGGGGCTCGGGCGCAGGGAGCGGATCCTCTGCGCTACCGATCAGTATTTCACCCCGGCGGCGGTGCCCGATGCCGCGCGCGCCATCGCGCAGCTGGTACGCGCCCAAGCACAGGGCCTGTATCACCTTGGCGGACCCGAGCGCCTGAGCCGGCGCGCCCTGCTCGGCGTCGTGCTCGGGGAATACCGGAAATTCGCGAAGCCCGTCGCGGAGGTCGTCGAGTGTTCGCTGCGCGATATTCCGGTGCTGGAGCCGCGGCCCCTCGATACCTCGCTTCGCTCGGACCGGATTACGGCCGATTTCGGCGCACGCTTCCGGACCGCCAGCGAAGTGGCCCGGGCCGCGGTGCGGTCGTATTTCGCCGCTCAGGCGGCGGGAAAGTGAATCAGTCCATGGGCACGATCGCGTCGCAGCGACCCCCTGAATTTACGACACCCAAAATCGCGGTGATCGTGCCGAACCGCAACGACTCGCGCCATCTTCCGCGCTGCATCCGCTCGATACTCGAACGGGAAGATCCTCCCGACGAGCTGAGAAACCGGCGGGCGCTGTCTTCGATCTCCCCGTTCGGGGTCTGCACGAGCGGGCCTGCAACGGCGACCCGGTCCCCGTCGAACGCCTACATCAACGCGGGAAACGGATCCGAGGTGAGACGCACATCCGGATTCGCGACGCAAAAGAACGGCGAATTGCTGCCCGAGAAAGCCGCGTTGTGGTTGGCGCCGAATCCCCGCGGCCGGGAGTTATGCACGAGCCGCAAGGGAAATTTGAAATCGGACGACGAAAACGACAAGACTTCCGGAACATTGATCGTAACGACCACGCTGAGCGGCGTGGTGCAAGAGCGGTTCAAATCGTCGAGCAGCTTTGCCACCAGGTCACCCTCGGGGTGACTGACGACTGAAACGACGACGCGTTCGTCCTTCATCCGGCTTGTGCCGCAACGGGGGTGAAATTCCTATTGTAGAGGATCGCGCAATCCGGCCGATAACGCCGCTGCTAGAATGGCGCGCTGGACGCCGCGTCCACGCGTCCGGCTTTTTGCCCATGCGAATACTGGTCACCGGAGCTTCCGGTTTCATCGGCACCGCGCTTTGCCGCGAGCTGCGCGTGCGCGGCCACGTCGTTCGCGCCGCGGTCCGGGGCGCCGCCGATGAAGAGCCAGACCGGCTCGAACGAGCGGTTGTCGCCGATATTGCCGGCGAATTCGACCGGGGCGCGCTGCTCGATGGCATCGACGCCGTGGTCCATCTCGCGGCGATCGCGCACCGTAAGGCCGGCGAAGCGGCGCTCAGACGCGTCAATGTCGAAGGAGCGGCGCGCCTTGCGCGCGCCGCGGCCGGGCATGTGCGCCGTTTCGTTTTCCTGAGCTCGGTGAAAGTGCACGGCGAGGAATCCGGCGCTCGCGCCTTCAGCGAAACCGACATGCCGCGGCCGGAGGATGCCTACGGCCGCGCCAAACTTGAGTCCGAGCGCTCGCTGCACGAGATCGCGGCCGGCTCGCGTATGGAGCTCGCCGTGCTGCGCCCGCCGCTCGTATACGGACCGGGCGTCAAGGGAAATTTCCTGCGGCTGCTGGGCTGGGTGAATTCGGGCTGGCCCGTGCCGCTCGGCGCGGTGGAAAACCGCCGCAGCCTGATTTACGTCGGCAACCTCGTCGATGCGATTGCGCGCTGCGTCGAGCGCCCGGAAGCGAGCGGGACGTTTCTGGTGAGCGATGAAGAGAGCCCTTCGACTCCAGAGCTTGTCTCGCGCATCGCAAACGCATTGGGGCGCCGCGCGAGGATGTGGCCGGTCCCGGTATCCTGGTTGCGGCTGGCCGGACGGATCACCCGGCGCGAGGAAGAAGTCCGGCGGCTCGTCGGCAGCCTGGCCGTGGACATGTCGCTCGTGCGCACGAAGCTCGGCTGGCAGCCGCCTTTCACCCTCGATCAAGGGCTGGCCGAGACCGCGCGCTGGTTCGGATCCGCGCGACGCCAGGCGTAGCGGACGGGGGAACACGCTAGAATGCGAGCCGTGCTTCGGGACCCGTTTGGTTAGGAAGCGACCTTGACGCCCGGCGTTTCCGCGCCGCTCGCCGCGGCGGTCTTCACGCTCCTGCTCATCGCGTGGATGCTCAAGGCGGGGGCGCACCTGCCCCTTGACCGGCCCAACGAGCGCTCGCTGCACAACCGCCCGGTGCCGCGCTCGGGCGGGCTCGCGATCATGGCGGGCATCTTCGCCGGCTTCGCGATGATCGGAATTCCGCTGGCGATCGTGCTGCCCGCGGCGATGCTCGTGGTGGTTTCCCATTTTGACGACTTGCGCGGATTGCCGATCGCGGTCCGGTTCGGAGCCCAGTTCGCCGCGGCGGTCTGGCTCGTCGCCGCCATGCTGTCCGCTCTGCCCCTGCCGCTCCTCATCCTGATCATCGTCGGCATCGTCTGGATCACGAACCTCTACAACTTCATGGACGGCTCCGACGGCCTAGCCGGCGGCATGACGGTCGCCGGATTCGGCTTTCTCGCCGCCGGCGCGTGGTCAGGCGGCGATGAAGCCCTGATGATCGCTTGCGTCATCGTGGCCGCCGCGGGCGCGGTTTTTCTCGCGTTCAATTTCCCCCCCGCGCGCATCTTCATGGGCGATGCCGGCTCGGTGCCGCTCGGCTTTCTCGCCGTCGCGCTGTCGCTTTCCGGCTGGCGCAACGGCGACTGGCCGTTCTGGTTTCCCGCAGTGGTTTTCTTTCCGTTCATCTCCG
>JBGPYQ010000212.1:0-6147 GCA_041493345.1 Gammaproteobacteria bacterium
CGCCCCGAAGAGCGTTTCCTCGGCGTGGGCGAAGGCTCGCAGGGCCCGGCTGCAGCGGCGATCGCCAATGCCATCGCCCATGCGACCGGCAAGCGCCTGCGCGCGCTGCCTTTTGCACCGGAGCGGGTGAAGCAGGCGCTGGCGTAGTGTGCCGCCCGAAAGAGCTACATTAACGATCTCCGCTCGTCGTATACCGTTGACGCAGGCACCCCAATTGCACTCAAGGAGGAAGAAACCATGAACTGCATAAAATCGTCATTCCTGGCGCTCGGCGCGGTACTTCTGGTCACGGCGCAGGCGGGAGAGCACCCGTCCAATTTCGAGATCGTGTCGCTGTCGAACCGCGCCGATCTCGTGAGCGGGGGCGACGCACTGCTCGAAGTGCGGGTGCCAAAGAACGTGCCGCTGAACCAGGTTACCTTGCGGCTCAACGGCCGGGACATCACCGCTGCGTTCAATACCAATGCGGCCGCCCGCACCCTGCGGGGCGTGGTGACGCACCTCGTGGACGGCGAGAACGAGTTCGTCGCCGAGGCTCGTGGCCGCGGGCATAGTGAGCCGCAGGCGCGGCTGAAAATCACCAACCACCCGATCGGCGGACCGGTGCTGCTGGGCTCGCAGACCCAGCCCTGGATCTGCGCGACGCCCACGCCGGTCGCCGCTTCGGGCAACACGCCGGCGTCGAACGCGAGCGGCCTGACGACATTTGCATTTGCGCACGATCCGCAATGCAACATCGCAACGGAGTACAAGCTGTTCTACCGCACGACGGCGACACCGTGCTCGAGCGCGCTGCCGGATCCGAGCCCGCCGACGGCCCCGCCGGCGAACAACTGCTTCAAGCCCTACACGGTCGGCACCACGCCGGCCGATCTTGCGACCACGACGACTACGGCGGGCGTCACGGTGCGGTACATAGTGCGCGTGGAACGCGGAACGATAAATCGCGGCATCTACGATATCGCGGTGCTGTTCGACCCCGCCGAGCCTTGGTCGGCGTTGTCGCCGCAGCCGCAGTGGAACGGCAAGGTGGTCTACAGCTTCGGCGCCTCGACCGGTCAGCCGAGACTGCAGTTCCGCAGCGAGCAGAACTGGGCCGATGATGCGTCGCTTTCGCGCGGCTTCATGGTCGTGGACAACAGCCTCACGGACTCGCTCTTCAACTCGAACCGCGTCCTGAATGCCGAGACGCTGATGATGATGAAGGAGCACATCGTCGACACCTACGGCGAGATCACGTACACGCTGGGCAACGGCTGCTCGGGCGGATCGATCCAGCAGAACACCGCCGCCTCGATCTTCCCCGGCCTGCTCGACGGCATCCAGCCGAGCTGCGACTACCCTGACTCGATCACCACCGGCCTCGAGGTCACCGACTGCGTACTGCTGGTGAACTTCTACGCCGGGCCGGACTGGACGTCGTTGATGACGGGCCTGACGCAGGCACAGATCAATGCGAAGAAAACGGCGATCAACGGCCACCTCGATCACGTGGGTTGCCAGTCGTGGAACAATGCTTTCGGGTTCAACAACAAGCCTGGAAACTACGCACGCACCTTGGTGGCAAACCAGACGACGGGCGCGCTGATCACGCTGGTCGAATCGCGCAACAACTGCCTGCTGCCCGCCGCGCTCGTCTACGACCCGGTGACCAATCCGAATGGCACGCGCTGCGGCGACCCGGACCTCGCGGCCGCCGTCTGGGGCACGACCGCGGGCATTGCGCCCAACAGCATGCGCGCCTTGCAGACCGGCGATAACGTCGGCATCCAGTACGGCCTGAAGGCGCTGCTTGCAGGCGCGATCACGCCCGAGGAGTTCGTCACGCTGAATGAAAAGATCGGCGGCGTCGATGCCGATGCGAACCGCAGGGCAGCGCGCAGCACCGCCGACCTAGCGGCCCTCGACATCGCCTACAGGGCCGGCATCGTGTCCAGCGGCAAGAACCTCGGCAAGCTGCCGATCATCGATTCGCGCGGCTGGGACGAGCAGGGGATCCACTACATCTGGCGCAGCTTCGCGGAGCGTGCCCGCATCGACGCGGCCAATGCCGGCAATCACGGCAACCAGGTGATGTGGCGCTATGGGACCGGGCTCCTGCCCGCCACCGCGGCGCAGTTCGCCGCCGTGACGCTGAAGTCGCTCGTGACCATGGACACCTGGCTGTCGAACCTGAACGTCAGCGCCCCGAAGGATACGCTCAACTCCGTGCGCACCCAGGCCCAGGTAATCCTGGGTAAGCCGGCGACGGCGGTCGATTTTTGCTTCTTGACCGGCGACACGACCTTCTCCAATCCGGTCACCGACATGGCGCTGTGCGATGCCGACCCGAGGCTGGCGAAACACTCTTCGCCCCGCCAGGTCGCCGGCGGGCCGCTGGTGGAGAACATCCTGAAGTGCCAGCTGAAGCCGCTCAACTCCGCTGACTATGCGCCACTGGTCCTCTCGTCCGCGCAACGGGCGCGGTTGCAAGCCACTTTTCCGGACGGCGTATGCGATTGGAGCGAGAAGGGCGTCGGCCAGCGGCGCGCGGCCTCTCCGTTGACGTTTGCCGATGGCCCGGGCGGCAAACGGCTTCCCCCGCCGCCAGTGTCGCATCCGCGCTCCGGCCATGGCCGGGACCACGATGACGATGACCATGACAATGGGCGCGACCATCACGATCGGGACGACGACTAACCGCTGATTTTCCCGAGGATCTTCCAGGGAGGAGATATGTCCGCGCTTTCCCGTGCTGTTTTGGCTCTGCTGGTTTGTTGGCTCGGGGAGTGAAGGCGGTCGAATCGAGTTCCGATTGGGGGATCAGGCCGCTTGGAACAAAGGCAGCGGCCGCCGCGATCGCCAACGCCACCGGCAAGCGCCTGCGCGCGCTGCCTTTTGCGCCGGAGCGGGTGAAGCAGGCGCTTGCGTAACCCGCCTGTCGCGTGGCCGGGCCTGGCGAGTCCGGCCGCCACCCGCGCCGGACTATCCCAATCCGGGCAGCAGGACCACGATGCCGCTCGCAAAAATTTCCACGGCCAAGGCGGCGAGCAGCAATCCCATGATCCGGATCACGACGTTGATGCCGGTCTTTCCAAGCCGGCCCCCGATCGGGGTCGCCGCCCTGAGCGCGACCCAGGTCGTCAGCGCGACCAGCAGGCAGCACGCAACGACGCCGCCCAGGTGGGCGAGGGAAGAACCCTGGGCCGCGTAGATGATGGTCGTCGAGATCGCCCCCGGCCCGGAGAGCAGCGGAATGGCGAGCGGCACTACGGCGATGCTTTCCTTGTCCTCGGCTTCCTTTGCCTCTTCGGGAGTCTGCTGCTCGCCGCTGGGCGCGGCGTGCATCATCGATATGGCGAGCAACAGTATGAGGATCGCCCCGCCGACCCTGAACGAGGCAATCGTGATGCCGAAGAACCCGAGAAGGTGCTCGCCCACCATGGCCGAGACCATCAGGACAATGGCCACCGAGACGCTCGCGACGCGCGCAATGCGCTTCTTGTCGGCGACGCTGTGTTTGTGAGTCAGGCCGAGGAACATCGGCATCGTCCCGATGGGATTGACGATCACCAGCAAGGCCACGAAGATCTTTACGTACTCGGCGAAATCGAGCATGGAGGAGGGCGGTTCGACGATGCGAACGCTATTGTATGCTTGAGCGCCCGCGCATGACTCCGACCCCAGAGCTCCGCTTCGCCCCCGAGCACGACCGGCCGATCGCCTAGATGCAGCGCACGCGCGACTGGTATCTCGCGCTCGGCTACGGCAGTCCCTGGTTCTTCAGCGTCTACTCCGGCGACACGGGCACGGATGAGAGCAACTCGATCGCGCAGGGCGATCCTCCCGCCGTGCGGCGCGTCGGAGGCGCTGCTGGAAACGGAAGACCTGCGCGAAGTCGTGCTCTCGGCAGCGGGTCAGAAACTGCGCTGGAGTGCAAGCCGAACCGCTTGGTACGCAGGCAGGCTGCCATGGTCGCTATGTCCGGCCTGGTAGGTGAATGCCCAGTCCTTTTTGAACAAATGTTGTCCGCGGATGCCAACGCTGCGCGCTTCGGTGTTCAGTATGCCGAGCGTTCCGAAGTCGGCGATCTCGCGGCCATTGGTATAGGAAACGCCGATCGAGTCGCGGGGGCCATAAAGGTAATCGAGCAGCAAAGCGTGGCTTGGCGCCAGGCGCAAGCCAGCGGAACGCTCAAGTTGGAACGAATAAGATGCCCGAAGGCTCTCCCAGAAGCGTTCAACCGTAAGGAATCCGACTCTCGTCTGGAGCGTCTGGCTGTATTCCTTGCTCCGGCCTCCCGCCTGCAGCTTCCACCCGTCCATGAATTCGATATCCAATCCCTTTTTCCGATATATCGCGAATACGGAAATCGATGGTGATGCAGGGAGGGCGGTATTTCCGTTTGCATACTGCTGGCGCGAAGCCAGCGTATTGCTACGCTGGCAACAAGATGCGAACAGCGCGTTGCTGTCGTTGAGACCGAGACGGGGGGTTTCGCGCGGCAGTACGTAAACGGTATTGCGCTCTGCGACCCGGTCGAATCCTTGGAGATAGATGCCGTCCCGGCCCGTGAAGCCATTGACGAGGGCGTCATTGCTGAATCCCAATCCGATCCCGATCTCGACGCGCTTGAGGGGCTGCACGGCATGCGAGGCGGGAACCGCGTCGCTCCAGCTGATCCGGATGCCGGTCCCATTCCCCTGGATCATGCCCGGACCCGCGGGCTCTGAAACTTTCCAGCCGGCCGCGTAAATCCCCTCAAGCGGCTCGGCGGCCGACCCGCTCGGGTGCGTGGCGGACAACAAAACTGCAGCGATCAACAAAGGCCGAAGGTGCGTCATATAGTTCTTTCTGGAGCAAGATTAAGACACCCTCATGATCCCCCCCTCCCCGGGGGCGCACCGTGCGCTTGCATGCATAAGGCGGACAATTTTTTCTGAGCGTATGCGTGCTGGCGCACGCAAGGCGGACAATTTTTGCTGAGCGTATGCGTGCTGGCGTACACAATGCGGACAACAATCGGGGACTGAGCGGCCCCATTTAATTTTCTGAGGCGATCAGCCGTGAGCTGCGGGTATCGGCGAACGAGGAAGCCGCGATAACGTGCGTTGAAAAGAAAAAGCCGGGAACGATCCCGGCTTTCGATGGAGCGAGGACGCGGACCCTAGGCGGGCTTTGCGCGATTCGGAAAAATCTGCGGGCGCATGTTCGGATGGCATGCCATGTATTTCGGCGCGTACGGGGCTTCCGCGCCCAATTCTTCGGCGGCGTGCCAGGCGAAGCGCGGGTTCCACATCATGCCGCGCGCGAGGACCACGAAATCGGCCTTGCCCGAAGCGATGATGTCCTCGCACTGGCGCGGACTGGTGATCAGACCTACACACATGGTAAGGACGCCGGCTTCCTTCTTGACCTTCTCGGAGAACGGCACGTTATATCCGGGCGCGAACGGGATTTTCTGGCGCGGATCGAGCGCGCCGCTGGAGATATCGACGTAGTCGCAGCCGAGTTTCTTGAGCTCCCTCGCGAACACCACCGACTGGTCGGCATCCCAGCCGCCGTCGACCCAGTCGGTGACGGAAATCCGCACGCCCATCGGCTTGTCGCCGGGCCACGCCGAGCGCATCGCGGCAAAGGTCTCGAGCGGAAAGCGCATGCGGTTCTCCAGGCTGCCGCCGTACTCGTCGGTGCGCCGGTTGGAGAGCGGCGACAGAAACTCGTGCCCGAGATAGCCGTGCCCGGCATGCATCTCGACCAGATCGTAGCCGATGCGCACGGCGCGGCGGGTCGCCTGCATGAACTCTTCGCGCACGCGAGCGATGTCGGCCCGGGTCATTTCGCGCGGCACGTGCCAGTCGGGCGCGTACGGCAGCGCCGAGGGGGCGATCGTCTGCCAGGCGCCTTCTTCGGCCTTGAGCGGCTTGCCGCCGAGCGCGGGCGGCACGGTCGAGCCCTTGCGCCCGGCATGCCCGAGCTGCAAGCCGTGCGCCGCCACCCCGTATTTCCTGCAAAAGTCGATGACGCGCTTCATCGCGGCTTCGTTCTCGTCGGAGTACATGCCGGCGCACTTCAGCGAAATGCGGCCTTCGGCACTCACGTGCGTCGACTCGGTCATCACCAGCGCGCCCGCACCGAGCGAAAACTGGCCGAGGTGCATCAGGTGCC
>JBGPYQ010000107.1:0-10517 GCA_041493345.1 Gammaproteobacteria bacterium
AAGCTCAAAGTGGCGTTCTTCTCCACCGGCGACGAGCTGGTGTCGGTTGGAAAAACACTGAAAGCCGGCGAAGTGTACGACTCCAACCGCTACACGCTGTGGGGCATGCTCACGCGCCTGGGCTGCGAAGTCGTCGACATGGGCGTGGTGCGCGACGACCCGGCGAAGCTCGAAGCCGCGTTCCGCGAAGCGTCGGAGCGCGCCGACGCGGTGGTGACTTCGGGCGGCGTGTCGGTGGGCGAAGCCGACTTCACCAAGCAGATGATGGCGAAGCTCGGTGAAGTGGTTTTCTGGAAAATCGCCATGCGCCCGGGGCGCCCGATGGCGTTCGGAAAAGTGGGCGACGCCTACCTCTTCGGCCTGCCGGGGAATCCGGTCGCCGTCATGGTGACCTTCTATCACTTCGTGCGCGGCGCGCTGCTAGCCATGATGGGCCGCAACGACCGCGACCTGCCGCTGTTGCGCGTGAAGTCCGAGATTGCAATACGCAAGAAGCCCGGCCGCACCGAGTACCAGCGCGGCATCCTCGAGCACAAGAGCGGCGAGTGGAGCGTGCGCCTCACCGGCGCGCAAGGCTCAGGCATCCTGCGCTCGATGTCCGAGGCGAACTGCTTCGTCGTGCTCGCCCACGAGCAGAGCGGTGTCAATGCAGGCGATCTCGTCGATGTGATGGTGATGGACGGCTTGGTTTAGCCCTCTTGTCAAAGGCGTTCGCAGCGATCAAATTGGGTGGCAAAAATGGAACGGGCGTAAAATGCGCCCAAACGTCGAGGTGACACATGAAATTCACGATTGAGCACGAACGCGAAGAAGACGGGCGCTGGCTCGCCGAAGTCCCTGAGCTTCCTGGAGTTCTCGCTTATGGAGCCACTGCCGACGAGGCGATGGCAAAAGCAGAAGTGCTCGCCCTGCGCGTTCTTGCCGAGCGTCTTGAGCACAACGAGGCCAAGCCGCAACCCATTTCGATCGGGATCGCGGCTGCATGACGTCTTGGCCTTCGTCCAAGACCAGACAGGTACTTTCCGCTCTTTACCGAATTGGCTGGACGCTCAAGCGCCAACCCGGTTCACACAAGACTCTCTAACGCCCCGGCTGGCCCGACGTGGTGTTCGCGTTCTACGACAGCGAAGAAATCGGTCCGCGAATGCTTGCCCGAATCGCGAAGCGAACTGGGCTGACGCCTGACGACGTATGACCGTGGCGCCTCGCCACCCAACCACGCCGTCGAGCCCGATGTGCCGCAGGTGGCACGCGGCTCGCGGCGGACATTGGGCATGATTTGAAATCGTTCGATGAGCATGAATATCGTAAAAGGCTACGTGCCGGGTTCGATTGGCCGTATTGCGGAACTGCACGGCACCTACTATCGGCAGCACGCAGACTTTGGGCTTTACTTTGAAAGCAAAGTTGCTTGTGAGCTTTCCGAATTTCTTCGCCGTTACGATGATGACCGCGACGGCATATGGCTGGTGGTCTCCGACGGCCGGTTGGAGGGTTCAATCGCAATAGACGGCATCGATGCCGGCGCCGAAGGCGCCCACCTCCGATGGTTTATCGTCGCTGACTCCATACGTGGGAACGGATCCGGCAACAAGCTGATGGTCACCGCGCTCGATTTTTGCCGTGTAAAAACATACGAAAAGGTTTACTTGTGGACCTTCGAAGGCTTGAACGCTGCACGTCATTTATACGGGAAACACGGGTTCCGGTTGACCCGGCAACAACGAGGCAGTCAATGGGGCTCGGAGGTCAATGAGCAACGTTTCGAATTGCAGCTATCCAGATAGCCCAGGGAGATTTTCATGCAGGGAAAATTGAAACCTTACAAAGGCTCATGCCACTGCGGAGCAGTGAAATTTGAGGTTCAAAGTACCCTTTCACCCGCGCTTCGGTGCAATTGCAGCCTATGCAGGCGAAAAGGCACCGTGATGGCCGCGGTCGATCCGGAACATTTCAAGCTTCTGTCCGGCGAGAATTCCCTGTCGCTCTATCAGTTCAATACTCGTGCGGCGAAGCACTATTTCTGCAAGGTGTGCGGCATCTATACTTTTCACCGCCCGCGAACCAATCCAGATATTTACCGTGTGAACGTGGGCTGTCTCGAAGGCGTCGATCCTATCTCACTTAAGGTGGGGTTAAACGATGGCGTATCACTATCAATCGTCTCGGCCTAACTCACCATGAAACCCCGAATCACCGTCATCACGCTTGGCGTCGACGACCTGAACAGGTCGCTCGCTTTCTACCGCGATAGCCTGGGCTTCGCGACCCAGGGAATCGTTGGCACGGAGTTCGAGCATGGCGCAGTCGCGTTCTTTGACCTGCAGCCGGGGCTGAAGCTCGCAATCTGGCCTCGCGCGAGCATCGCACACGATGCCGGCATTCCCGTGTCAGGCCGCAGCCCGATCGAGCTGACGATCGGCCACAATGTCCGCACCAGGGAAGAGGTCGACAGTGTCATGGCGCAGGCACAGCGGGCTGGCGCGCACATCGTCAAGCCCGCTCATGCCACCTTCTGGGGAGGGTACGCCGGCTACTTCCAGGATCCAGACGAACATTTGTGGGAAGTAGTCTGGAATCCGCAGTTCGAACTCATCGAATAGCGCAGCTTCGGAATGCTCAGGGGTGCATCGGTGAAGCTGCCAAAACAGAAAGCGTCCCCTGCATTGCGGCCGTTTCGCGGCCTTCGTTATAACAAGCGAACCAGCGTCAACGCCAGCATCCCGCCGACAATCGTCAGCAGGATGCTGCGCGTCGCAGCGGCGATCGCGAAGGCGGCGAGGCCGCCGATGAGGCGCGCATTGTCGATCGAGATTGCAAAGGCGCCGTGCGCCATTGCAAGGTCGGGAACGATGATGGCCATCAGCGCGGCGGCCGGCGCGTAACGCAGGATTCGCTCCGCCGTCGGCGGCAGGCGCAGCCGGCTCCCCGGTAATATGAAAATGCTGCGCGTGAAGAACGCCAGCAACGCCATTCCGACGACGAGCGACCACCCGAACCAGGCTTCGGCCGCCACGTTAGGCCGTTCCCGCTTTCCCTCCAGGACTGAAGCGCGCGACCGCGAGGCCGACCGCCACGCCGGCCAGGATGGCCGCAAGCAGGCCCAGATTCAACGGCAGCTTTGCGGCGACGAGCGCGACGCCCCCCGCGGCGATCGCGCCCCACACCACCGCGCGATCGAAAAGAAGCGGCATCAGGAGCGCGATCAGTCCGAGGGTGCTGGCGAATTCGAGCGACCATTCTTTCGGAATCATCGCACCGGCGAAAATGCCGATCCAGGACGAAAGCTGCCACGCGGCCCACATGAGGAGCGAGCCGCCGAGAAAATACCAGTGCTTGTGCGGATTCCCGTCATCGGGCCGGAAGCGGCCGACGAAGAGCGCGAACATGCCGTCCACAGTGATGTAGCTGAGCAGCGTGCGCCAAGGCCGCGAGAGATGCCCGAAGTACGGCGCCAGCACCGCGCTGTAGATGATGTAGCGCAGATTCACGACGAGCGCGGTGGCGTACATCACCCAGAGCGGCGCCTTCGCGATGAGGAGCGGCAGCACCGCGAGTTGCGCCGTGCCCGCGAACACGAGCAGGCTCATGCCGACCGATTCGGCGCGCGACAGGCCCGCGCTCACCATCGCCACGCCGGCGACGATTCCCCAGGGGACGATGCCGAAGAGGAGCGACGCCGCGCTCAACGCGCCTGCGCGCAGCGCCAATCTTTGCTCGCGTTCCATTTTCAATTCACTCGAGCGGAACCAAAAGGGGTGCGCCGGCGGCCCTTCGTTTGCCTGCCGATGCGTGGCTACTTCTTCCGAAAGTTGAAGTCAATTCCTGCGCGGGCCCGCGCCCGCCCCGGCGCGATGATATCCTCGATTCTTTCCGCGGGTACACTACCGCATCGGCCCGCTCCCGCGAGCCGCGCCTCTCCGGAGGAGGAGACGATGCCCGGAACACGCAGCGTCCAGTGGCTCTTCATGCTCGCTCTCGCCGCATCCGTCACGGCGGCGCACGCGCAATCCTGGCCCGCCCGGCCGGTGAGGCTCCTCGTCGGCTTCACCCCGGGCGGAGGCGTGGACATCAACGCGCGCGTGCTCGCATCGAAGCTCTCCGAGTTCCTCGGCCAGCAGGCGATCGTCGAAAACAAGCCCGGGGCCGGCACCAACATCGCGAACGAATACGTCGCCAAGGCGGCGCCGGACGGTTACACGCTGCTCTTCAACAGCCCGGCCGTCGCCATCAACATGACGCTGTACCGGAACCCGCCTTACGACGCGCTGCGCGACTTCGCCGGCGTGTCGGTGTTCTCCGAAAGCACCAATATTCTGGTGGTGCCGGCATCGCTTTCCGCAAGATCGGTGCAGGAGCTGGTCGCGCTCGCGCGCGGGCGCCCCGGAGCCCTCAACTACTCCTCGGCCGGCGCCGGGTCGACGCAGCACCTCGCAGGCGAGCTCTTCAAGCTGCGCACGGGGACGGACATCATGCACATTCCATTCAAGGGAAGCGCCCCTTCGATCACCGCGCTGGTCGCCGCGGAAGTTCAACTGAGCTTCATCAATCCCATCGCGATCGGCCAGCACGTGAAGACGGGGCGCCTGCGCGCGCTCGCCGTGGCCGGCGCCCGGCGCTCGGCGCTGATGCCCGAGGTGCCGACGATGAAGGAGGCGGGCGTCGAAGGCGTCGAAGTGCCATTGTGGTTCGGCCTGCTGGCGCCCGCCGCCACGCCGCGCGAGATCGTGCACACGCTCGCCGCCGCGGTGGCGAAGGCGGCCCACTCGCCCGACATTCGAAAGCGGCTCCTCGAGCAGGGCGCCGAGCCGGTCGGCAACACGCCCGAGGAGTTCGACAAGCTCCTGCGCGAGGACGTGGCGCGCTGGGGCGAGGTGGTGAAGGTATCCGGCGCGCGCGCCGACTGATAGGCATGGCGTTTGCCGATGATCAATAATAGAGCATCGCGTGGTGTGCTTAAGGAGAAAAGTAAAATGAGGAACCTGCTGATCGGACTGTTTTCATTTCTCATGCTGGTCGTTGCCGCGCCTGTCGCGGCAGCGGAGCTCAAGGGCCAGGTCTTGCGAGGCAACGGCGCGCCGGCCGCCAACGTGCCGATCTCCCTGAAGGGACCTCAAAATGAAGAAAAGACGACGAACGGGAGTGGATTCTATCGGTTCCCGAACATTGATCCAGGGACTTACACGGTGACGATCGGGGGCCGGAATGAACAGGTCACGGTGCCTGCGCAGGGGACGGAAAGGAACTTCCGGGTGCAATAGGAAAGAGGGGGACACGGCATGGCTGAAGAGCGGGAAGAGAAAGAAGCCAAGGACCCGAAGCGGGACCTTTGGGGAAAGTTTGAATCCTTCGCCAAAATCGTGGCGGCCGTGGGGGTGTCCATCGGATCGATTGCGATTCCCTACATCATTGGAAAAACGTCGGAGCAGAGTCGCAGGGCGCAGGTCTATATGCAAGTCATGAGCGAGAGAGAGAAAGCGGACACTGCCATCAGGCAGGAAATGTTCAAGACTCTGCTCGCGAATTATCTCGGACGATTTGAGGATAATGCGACCGAGAATGAAGAATCCTTCCGCAAGCGAATCATGTTTCTCGACCTGCTGAATCTGAATTTTCAGGAATATCTGAATGCCAGACCGCTGTTCGAGGATGTCTATTTGCGGCTGGAGAGGGCGAAGAAAAAGGGAAGCGGCAAAGAGTACGAAACATGGAGGAAGCTGCAGGAAGAGCTGTTCCGGGTGGCGAAAAATCTCGCCTCAAGTCAAGCGGCGATGCTGACGCAATCGGGGCTCAGCAGAACTTTTAATTTGACAAAGGGAAAAGCGGTTTGTATCCGCCTTTACTCCGTGGAAAATCTTGTGGAATTGACGGATAAATTCGAGAAGGAACCCCTTCTGGACAGAAAGACCGAGAGCTGCAGCGATGCATCCGTCCAGAACTCCCAGAGGATGGACAAGGGCTCTCCCGCGATCGATGTGGAGCTGGAAGAAGTGAACGAGGCGTCCGTCAGGGTAAAGGTGACTCCGTACCAGGAATCGTTCAAGAACGGCACGTTGAACTTCGTGCAGGCGCTTAAACCCATAAAGTTTGAAGTGTCCTTTTTTGATTTACCCTACATGGACAATACGCGCTTGTTCGACGGCAGCCGATTTGCGCTGCTTTTATCGCATGTCGACAAGAAAGAAGAGGCCGCCGAAATCAACGCAATCATTTTCAAGGGGGAATTCATGAGCCTCAGGGATCGGCCTTTCTTCGAGGAAATGCTGCAAAAGCTGAACAAGGATGCGAAAACCAATTGAGCGCCCCGGCGGATCACTCCTTGTCCGGGCGCTGCGAGAAGCTGCGCTCGAACACGCCTTCCGATATGCGGTTCTTGAGGATCTCGATCGAGCCGCCGGTGATTAAAGAATTAACTGGGTGATAAGTCAGCGGCAGGCTGGCGTGCCGGGGCCAGCTCGCGGGATCGAGCGGCGGACTTCGCTCCGCGGGCTCAAGCGCCCACAGCTCCAGGTGCTCGAGGATGCGCTGGATGATCTCGGGCTCCTCGATTAGCGCAATAACGCGCATCGGCCTGTTGCCCGGGAGGGAAGACAGGGCCCGTCCCCCGTCTTTGGGGCACTCCAGCGGATCGGCTTCGTAGACCTTGCGGATCAGCCGGGCCCAGGCGGCTTTCGCGCGAGCCGCAAATTCATTCGCTGGCTCCTCGCCCGGCGAAGGCAGAACAACGCCGGCCTGCGGCAAAGCTTTCTTCGCGCGCTCGCCCCGTACTCGGTTCGAGTACCACCCCACGTAGCGGACGAGAAAGTCCTTGTCGCCCCGCGCAGTGGGGGCAGATGTCCGCTATAGCAGCAAGCCCTGTGCCGGGCTAACGTGAGGAATTTCCGGACAAAAAAAGGGCGCCCGAAGGCGCCCTTGGCAATGGCCAGCGGATAGCCGCTATTTCGGCATGGCGGGGACGAATTTCTGGGTCACCGCGTCGTTACGCTCCACTTGTTCTCTGCCAAGGCTGAGCCTCATGCTTTCGTTGGTCAGCCAGCGCTCCAGGAACTGGAAGTAATTGGGGCTGCCGAGCACGCCGCTGGTTCCGCCCGGCCAGATCGATTCCGCGCGCATCGCGTCGGCACGCGCTTCGACGACGGTGCGGTGGGTCGGGCCGTCGCGGAACATAAACTCGTCCGGCACATCGGCGCGCGCGCTGTGGGACGAAGCATCGACAGTCTGGAAGCCGCCGTCGGTGGGGATGCCGCGCAGCCCGGGAATCGGCTGCGGGAAGGCGCCGCCTGCCGGCGGGATGTTGAACGGCCCTCCAAGCGGATGCTCGAACACGATCCGGTGCAGGCGCCCCCAGCGATAATCGTTCTGGTTCGTGGAGCCGCCGAAGGCAGGAGCGAAAGCGGGACTGCTAAGAAGATCAAGTGCTTCCCGCAAGCTCCTGAGAATCACGATATCACGGCGGTCGGCAGCCTGGGCAATCCCCGCCACGGCGAAGAAATCGATCCCCGAAGCGCCTCTGCCGTCGTTGGTCGAAAAGTTATCGAGCAGATTGCGCAAGGCGGCGAGGCTGTCCTGGTCGTCGGGTGAAGGCAGTCCTCCCCTGGCGGCCAGCGCACCGTCAATCACGCTGGAGATCATGCGTGAGCGCCAGACCGAATAGATCGAGGCAGCGATGCTCGCCTGGATCTCGCCTTTGGAAGGCATTGCAAGTTCGCCCGGCTTGTCGTTCTCGTCGTATCCCTCGGCGATCCCGGTCGGCGTCGAGCCGTTCCATCTGCGCAGGCGGTCGATCGCCTCGGCAACGCCCGCGTCCGACGCCAACGCGCGCAGCTGGGCCGTCGCGGCCGGATCGGAGCTGGCGCGATCGAACGCTCGAACGATGTACGGCGTGAGTACCTCAGCATCGCGCAGGATCACATCGGCCTGGATCGCCTGCATTTCCTTGAAGGACACGCGACGGTTGCCGGTTTCCAGCAGCTCGCGCAGCCTATTGTCGATGCGCGCGGCGCGAAAGCCCCGGTTCCACGAGTACGCGAGGTAATACAACCCGCCCCCGGGGCGCAGCTGATTGAGCGGATCGTTGTCTCGCGTGACGCCCGCGGGGTCGTTGTTGCCATTGACGAAATAGCCTGCCCGTGGGTTCACGGTCTGCGGCATCTCGTCGAAAGGCAGTATCTCGTGCGGCGTCGCCTGGTTTGGCTGAGGATTGCGCACCGGCAGCCACTCGTTTCCGCCCTGGCCGTTGCGCACGAACCATGGCGGCACCCCGCTCACCGTATTCGCCTGCAGATCTTCGCGCACCGGTATTTCGCCCGTGGTGAAGTAGGCAATGTTGCCTTCGACGTCGGCGTATACGAAATTCTGCGAGCCGAAATCGAAGCGCTGCAGCGCCGCCTTGAAGTCACCGAGGTTGCGCGCGCGGTTGATCATGAGAAATGCCTCGGCCTCCTGCGTGGGACCGAAGCCGACGTATTGCACGCTCAACGCCGCGCCGGTCGCAGGATTGAAGGAGATGATCGGCCCGCCGTCGCGGCGCGGCATCACCAGCGTGGCAGCCGGGATGCTGCCGCCGGCGGGGATTACGACAATGTTTCCGCCCACGTTCGCGCGGAAGATTTCGGGGATCGGGATCAGCGGCTCGGGTGTGCCCTTGAATAGCGTCGAGAAGCCACTCGGCGAGCTGGGATCCGGGATCACCCGCTCGCTGAAGGTGTCGGTCACGTCCACGAGATTGTTGGTCGATCCCCAGGCGATGCGGCGGTTGTAGCCGTGGATGACGCCCGCTACGCCCGGGAACGTGCTGCCGAACACCGGCTCATCGTCAAGCTCCAGCCCCATCGGAAAGAAAGTCGAGGGCACGCCGAGCGCCAGATGCGGATCGTTCGCGATCAGCGGACGGCCATGGTGCGTAAGCGCTCCGGACACCGCCCACAGGTTCGAGCTGCCGCGTGCCTCGCGGTGAAGAATGCCGCGGAAGACTGGAATGTCGCGCACGCGGTCGAGGTAGTCGCGCATCAGGTCGACCGCGGAGTCGCCATAGCCTTTTTCGTGCGCCCGCTCCATGCCGCGCTGCTCTTTACCATGTCTCGGGGGGCGCGGCGTGGCGAGCGCTGCATCAGGCACGGTGGCGTTCGGCTCGAAGCTGGCGGAGCGCCAAAGGTCCTGGGAGAACAGCTTGACGCCGTCGAAGCCGACGACACTGCCCGCCTGGACATAGGATTGCAGCGCCACGGTGCGCGCGATGTCGAGCTCGAAGGACAGCGAAAACGCGATCAGCTTGCCGATCACTACGCTATCAACCGGCAACCAATCCGCGAACGGCTCGAAGTCAGGGGTTCGGTTAAGTTTCAGAGCGCCATATTCCGGCGGCAGGGCATGCTTCTTTGCCCACGCGTTTACGCCGTCCGAATAGGCCTGGAGTGCAGCGCGCGTGCGCGCGGAGGCGGCATCGTAGGAGAGCTGCGCGGCGCGCCGCAAGCCGATGGTACGCAACTGGACATCGCTGGCGAGCGCCGCCGTACCGACCAGTTCCGCCAGCGTGCCGCTCGCCAGGCGCCGGTTGTAGTCCATCTGGAACAAGCGCTCGCGCGCGTGTACCCAGCCCTGCATGAAATACAGGTCATGCTCGTTGCTCGCCCGAACGTGCGAGATGCCTTCAACGTCCACCGTGATCGTTGCCGCTTGCCGAAGGCCGGCAAGGCGCTCGGACGTGCCGGAAGAAGTGTCGGCAGCGAAGGCTGCGCCGCTGAGAGTAAATAATGCCGTCAACGCGGCGAGCAGACCGGCGCAAAGCGTGAGTAGTCGCAACATGGTTATTCCCTCCCTCGAGGTGTTGAGTCAGCCTAGCACGGAATTCCGCGCATGTGACACCGACTCATTGTTTCAGACAGGACACCATCCGACCATCCCATCAATATGGGATACGGATGAGCAACAGATAAGAAATTCAATCCAGCGGTGATCCCTGTTCGCCCAGCCCGCGCGCCGGGAGCAAGTGCGAAAGAGGTCGCAGACTGCGCATAACGGGCCTTATGTTCATGCTTGCTTCTCCCTCCCCGGGAGAGGACCGCGATCCGAGCGGGCATTGAGCGGATTTAGCGGCCAATTACCGCGCAATCTATTCCAACCGCCCTTGAGCGCCGCCACGGCCACCTTCGCCTTGAACGCCGCCGCATGCTTCGTTCTTGGCCTTTTCATCACTGCTCCTCCGTCTCTCAATCCCTTCGCCCATAATGCTATGGGCGCAACAAGCACGCAAGATTTGAAACGTTCTAGCAAGAATACGAAAGACAACCTCGGCTCAACGTCAGTAGCATCCGATGTGGTCCAGCCATTGAAGAAGCTGCGGAAACGTTCGGTGGCTCGGTACGGTCATCACGGCGCTGGTGTCGCGGCGTGTCGATCGACTCAATAATCCGCGTCCCGCGAATTGCGATCCAAGGGAGAAAGCACATGAAACACAGGTCGACCACGCCGACAATGGTTGGACCCCCGGTTGCCAAGAAATTTCATGGTCAGGGGTC
>JBGPYQ010000087.1:0-12827 GCA_041493345.1 Gammaproteobacteria bacterium
ACCCGCAGGTGAACGAGACTCTCGTGTCGCGCGGCGCGACGGTGATCCAGGGCACGCCGGAGGACTTCTACAATTTCACCAAGGCCGAGATCGAGAAGTGGGGTCCGGTGGTGAAGCGCGCCGGCGTGGTCGCGGAATAGTTTTCAGGAAAAGCGGCAAGCGGCGGGTAGAAGCTTACAGATTCCTGACGCAGGAATGCCTGACAAGCTCACCACAAGTTGAAATTATCCGTCCAACTTGCTGTTCCAAATGCACTCCCATACAAGCACCCATCTGGCAAGTGCGTATGAACAGCCCTCGTAAGTTCTTGTAGAGTGTAATTTGAAATAAAAACATTTAGAATGCGATCGAGGCATAAGACAGCGGTAATGACAGTGCGCAGCTTCAGCGAAGCGCACGGGGTTTTACAAAAACGCGCTCATGGTATTGAACGAGCTTTTCTTCTGGACGCCCGACTTTTCCGAGCGCCCGCCGTTTCGAGGGACGGTCAGACAGTCTTCCCGGTAGGGTAGCAAAACGCAGGCGCACGTTCGCTTGGAGACGCGGTGTTGCTGGTTGCTGTTTCGGCGCGCACCCTTTGCGAATGAGCGTCATCTTCACCTGTTAAAGGAGGCAGTAAAATGTTTGCAAGACTTTCTTCACGCACTTCACTCGCCGCGATCGTCGCGGCCCCGATGCTGGTCGGGGTCGGGTCGCTCGCGACTTCCGGCGCGGCGCTTGCCGCATGCACCGGACCCGGCGCACCGACCACCACGGAAACCCGATGCCTGACCGCGGTACAGATCCCGGGTAATCCGATCCGGTCGTACGACATCAGCTGGGTCAATCCGCACCGCGCCGAGTACTACCTCGCCGATCGTTCGAACTCGGGTATCGATATCATCGACACGCACCACCTGACCTTCAAGCGGACCCTCGGCAAGGGCCTTTTCGTGGGCGTCAAGCTCAACGGCGCCGGCACCGCAGTGAACAACGATATCTCCGGACCCGACGGCGTCGTGACGCACGGCCGGTGGCTCTACGCCGGCGACGGCGACAGCACGCTCAAGGTGTTCGATCTCGATGCGCCCGACGCGTCTGCTCTCAAAGCCACACTCTCCACCGGCGGTGGTACGCGAGTCGACGAAATGGCGTTGACGACGGATGGCGAGCTGCTGCTTACGGTGAACAATGCCGAGGACCCGCCCTACGCGAACCTGTTCGCGGCGAACGGCGACCGGAACCACAGTTCGGTCCTGATGCTCAGCAAGATCACTATTAACGCCACAATTTTCCCAGGCACCCCGGCGATCGAGCAGCCGACCTGGGATCCCACGACCAAGCGTTTCTATGTGTCGGTGCCGATCCTCGGGAAACCGGGGGGGTGCGGTACGGCGACCTGCGACGGCGGGCTGATGGTGATCGATCCGACCACTGTCACGTCGGGGACCATGGTGCTCGGTGCCTTCAATCCAGCTACGAACACCGGCGTCTTGCAGCTAAGCGACTGCGGACCCAACGGCGCCACGGTTGGACCGCATGACAATCTGCTGCTGGGCTGCACCTCGGCCAACAACCCGGCCAACACCAGCACGCTGGTCATCAATGCGACGACCAAGCATTTCTCCCACGTCAACGGCATCGTCGGCTCGGATGAAGTCTGGTTCAACAAGGGTGATGGGCGCTACTACACGGGCTCCAACAGGAATTGCAAAGTAGCCGGGGCCGCCTGTCCGGCAGCCGCGAACCAAGCGGCTGTGCTGGGTGTGATCGACGGGACCAGCGTCCTGATCGAAACCGTCCCGCAGTCGTCCGGCTCGCACTCGGTGGCGGCCGACTCCAAGCGCAACCTCATCTTCGTCCCGCAATCGGCGCCTGTTGCAGTAGTCGGCGCGGGCGGCGATACCACGGGGCCTACCAATAATGGACTCGGGGGCGTAGGCGCGGGGATTTGCGGCAGCAACAACGGATGTATCGGCGTCTTCGTCCACCATGTCGACCACGACCGGGACGACCATGATCGGGACGATCGCGACCGCGATGATCACGACCACTGAGCAGGATGCCGTCCTGACTCGTAACGCGTAGTTAAAGAAGACGGGGCCGGCAGATTGCCGGCCCTTTTTTTGCGCACTGAATGCAGCGATTCGACAGGCGCGGGGACAGGGAACCTATCGGGCCAGCGGATCGGGGCGCAGCTGGAATTTCACCACCTTGGGCTTCGTTCCCTTGCCGCCTTCGAGGTGGAACATCGTTCTGGTGGAATAGGTCGACCACAGCGCCCTGCCCTTCCAGCCGGCATCCGCATCATCGATGCGCCCGTCCATCCATTTTGTGAAATAGCCGATCGGATAAGGGACGCGCAGGGTGACGAACTTTCCGTCCACCAGCGCCAGCAATGCATCGTTGAGGTTGCCGGTGGCGATCGGCACGTTCCGGCCCAGCCCGAACGTGTCGAATTGATCGACCCACGTGTAGTAGCTCGCCTCGGCGCTGCCCGGGTCGGTCACGGTCTGGAATTGCGGTCCGGCCAGCGGATAGAGCGTCCAGCCTTCGGGGCAGTGCTTGCCGGTCGCGTCGGGTCCGTTGAGGACCTTGCACTTGCGCCGGTCGAATTGCCCGAGATGTCCGCTCGAGAGCGACGCCCAGAAGACCCCGTTGCGATCGATGTCGCCGCCGCGCGGCCCGTAGCCCGGGAACGGCGGCTCGTAGATTTCCGCCAGCGCGGTCTCCGACGGATTCGATCCCGGGTCGAGCCGCACGACATAACCGGGAAATCCCAGCGATGTGCCCCAGACCGAGCCATCGACCGGACTCACACCGACCGAGTAGAGGCTCACCGCGACCCGCTTGTCTTTCGTGGGATCGACCGGCTGATTGGGCTCGACATACTCGTCGCGCCTGCCGTTGCCGTTGGTATCGAGAATGAGCGGCGTCCAGCCTTGCGAATTCACCTCATCGCCGGTCTCCTCGAACATCTTGCGGTTCAGCCAGCCGATGGCGCCCGGGCCGGTGACGCCGCTCGAGGTCCACAGCGTGTTGTTGGCGTCCTCGGCGAATGTCAGGTGATGCGTCGGAAAACACGTGCTGATCAGCGTGAACTTCCCGGTCTTCGGGTCGTACATGGAGAGATGGCGGTTGGCCGATGCCAGCGGGAACACCTTTGCCGACGGATGATCCGAGCCCTTCTTGCAGAAGTCCGGATTGGCCGGCGGACGCACTCTCGCGGTGAACCAGACGCGCCCTTTTTCATCGTACATCGGGTTGTGCATGCTCGTCTGGCTGTCCCAGATGGGCTCGGCTCCCCAGTACGGAGAGGGCGCCATCGGGGCCGTCTTCGAAGTCGGCGTCTTCTGATCGCGCACCGGATGCTTCAACTCGGTAGCCGTGTGACGCATCGGGTCGAGGATCGGGATGAAATCCGTGCTCTCCTCGGGCGCGCCATACAGCTTGCCGTTGGCGTTGAGCGTGGGATTGCGCCTGTCGGTGGAGACTTCGTCGTGAAGATAAGCCTTGGGGCGGCTCCAGTCCCAAAGGGTGAGGACAAGGTTGCGCTCCACGCCTTGCGGCCGCGAAGGCTTCGAGACGGGCAGCTCGCCGGCGGCGATGCGGTCGGTCCAGTTGCCGAACAATGAGAGGGCCCGGTGCTGGTCCAGCCTCGCGAGCGCGGTGACCATCTGGGTCATCGCTTGTCCGGAGGTGATGCGCCGCGCCCAGGCTTCGGTGGAGTTATTGAACTGGCCGAGTTCCCTGGGAAAGGTGCGCGTCGCCTTGGTGCCCAGCGCGTGGCACGACATGCAGCCGTTGGTCTTCACGATGTTCAGCCACTCACCCTGGCTCTTCAGGTTTTCCGGAATGCCGTTGCCTTTGGCCCCGGTGCCCGGGAACAGGCTCTTCTCCGGAATCTTGAGCATCGAATACCAGTAAATCGCCGGATAATATTCCGCCGCCGCGGCTGCATTCGGAGCGACCTCGGCAATCAGATTGAGGATCTTTCCGGGCACCGTCTGGACTTTGCGCGAATCGACGAGCCCGTAGCCGCGGACCCACACGTTGTACTTGGCTTTCGGGAGATCGGGCATGACGTAGCGCCCGCGATCGTCGGTGACCACGATCTTCGCGAATCGGGTGGGCAGATCGGTCGTTTCCGCGATCACCCAGACGCCGGCTTCCGGCCCGTTCGCGCTCGCGACCACGCCGCCGAGGTCGCCCTCGCCGATGCTGATCGCGGGATCGGTGCTCTGCGAGGTGGTTTGCTGGGCCTGGCACGAGGACAGAAGCACGGCTATGACAAGCGATGCCATGCCGGCATGCAGCCTTCTTGTCGTCTTCATATTCCCCTCCTCAGGTCTTTGTGGCGCGCAGCTTGAAGCGTTGTATCTTTCCCGTCGCCGTCTTCGGCAGCTCGCTCGCGAATTCGATCCAGCGCGGGTATTTGTAGGGCGCGAGCTTGTCCTTGACGTGCTGCTGCAGCGCCGCCTTCAGCAGGTCGTTCGCCGACTGGCCCTGCTTGAGCACGACGAAGGCCTTGGGTTTGATCAGCTTGTTTTCGTCCTCGGCACCGACAACCGCCACTTCGAGCACCGCTTCGTGCGTGATGAGCGCGGCCTCGACTTCCGCCGGCGAGACGTAGATGCCGCTCACCTTAAGCATGTCGTCCGAGCGCCCGCCGTATACGTAGTAGCCGTCCTTGTCCTGGCTGTATTTGTCGCCGCTCTTCGTCCACGCACCGACGAAGGTCGAGCGGCTTTTCTCGCGGTTGTTCCAGTAAAGGCTGGCGCAGGTCGGTCCGGAGATCTGCAGCTCGCCCAGCTCACCCTGCTTCACCGGAGTGCCGTGCTCGTCCACGATGAGCAGCTCGTATCCCGGCACCGGCTTGCCCGTGGTGCCGTAGCGCAGATCGTGCGGCCGGTTCGAGAGAAAGATGTGCAGCATTTCAGTCGAGCCGATGCCGTCCAGGACCTCGATGCCGGTCTTCTCCTTGAAGCTTTTCGCGATCTGCGCAGGCAGCGCCTCGCCCGCCGACACGCACAAGCGCAGCGCGAGGGTTTCCCTCTTCGGAAATTCGGGGCTCGCGAGCATCGCCGCGTAGAGCGTCGGCACGCCGTAGAAAACGGTGGGCTGGGCGGATGCGTTCGTCAGCCGCTTGAATACGGACGCGGGCGTCGGCCGCTCGGCCATCAGCACCGCGGTCGCGCCGACCGCCAGCGTGAACGAAAGCGCGTTTCCGAGGCCGTAGGCGAAAAAAAGTTTCGCCGCCGAGAAGACGACGTCGCTGTCCCTCAAGCCGAGCACCCCATGCGCGTAGAGCTCGGCGGTGACGATCATGCTCGAGTGCACGTGCACCGTGCCCTTCGGCATGCCCGTGGAGCCCGAGGAGTAAAGCCAGAAGCAGGCGTCGTCGCACGAGGTGGGCGCAGGCGCGAGATCGGGCTCGCCCTTCGCGAGTACGTCCTTGAACGCGACGCGGCCCCTGGCCGATGCGGAGGGCGCTCGCGCCGCGGCCCCCGAAACAATCACGTGCCTCAGAAACTGCAGTTTTCCGGACTCTTTTTCCAGCAGCGGCGCGAACTGCGGCAGGAGCTGCTCCGAGACCACGAGCGCCTTCGCGCGGCTGTCCGAGAGCATGTACTCGTAATCCTTCGTCGTAAGAAGCGTGTTCGCCGCGACAGGAATGATTCCGGCGCGGATGCTGCCGAGGAAGGCGGTCGGGAAATCGATGGTGTCGGTGAGCGCGAGCAGCACCCGGTCTTCCATCTGCAGGCCGAGGGAGAGCAGGCCGCCGCCGAAGCGGTTCACGCGCTCCGCAAGCTCTCCGAAAGTGGTTTGCCCGGCGTCGTCGATGTAGGCGACCTTGCCCGAGCGGTCCGCCGCGAGGTTGCGCTCGATCAGGTCGTGCGCGGCGTTGTAATCGCGGGGAACGCTGACCCGGGGCGGGCTCACCATATGGTTGGCGTAGCTAAGCGACGGCAAATTACCCTCCTCCTGGATCGGCCTGCGCGTTCATTCTAAGCCCCTGCGGAGCGCCGCGCATCCTTCGCAGGATGACAGATCAGGGGGCGAGCCGCACCTCCTTGCGGCACTGCGATATCCAGGCGGCCGCCCACGCCACGGCAATTTCCTCGGGCATCGTGCCCGCGCTCGCATCGTGCAACATGATCTCGCCGACGCGCTTCGCGCCCAGCTCGGAGAGGATTTTGTCGAAGCGCCGGCCGCCATTGCAGAAAGTGTCCGCGTAGGTGCGGTCGCCGAGCGCGATCACTCCGTAATGAACATTGGAAAGATCAGGGCGCGCTTTTTGCAACGATTCGTACAGCGCCTTGGCGTTGTCGGGCACGTCGCCCTGCCCGTAAGTCGAGGTGCAGACGAGGAACAGCCCGCCGCCCGTGAACGCGCCCGCGTCGAGACCGTCCATCACCTGGACGCGCGCGCGCGTCCTACCGTCGTCGAGCGTGAGCTCGAGTTCCTGCGCGACGAGATGCGCGGTGCCCGTCATCGTGCCCACCAGGATCGTCAGTTCCAGCGCCACTTTGCGGGGATCGTTTTTTGCGGTTGCCTTTCGCGGTCACGTGAATTATATTGCATAGCTGATTTCCATAAAGAAATATATTGCATGCCATGAGCCGCCCGTTGACCGAGTTCAGGAAAGCATCGCAGTACGCCCCGAAAAACAGGAAAGCCGAAGTCGGCGTCGTCGCCGGCTACCTTGCCGCGCTGGGCGAGCGCGTGCGCGAGGCGCGGGACCGGCGCGGAATGACGCGCCGGCTCCTCGCCCGCGATTCCGGGGTGTCCCAGCGCTATATCGCCCAGCTCGAAGCCGGCCAGGGCAATGTCTCGATCCTCCTTTTGCGGCAGATCGCCGCCGCGCTCAATCTGCCGCTTGCCGAGCTGCTCCAGGAAAAATCGGACCAGGCGGTGGAGCTGACGCTGGTCACGCAGTTCCTCAAACGCCTGCCGCGCCAGAAACTCGCGAGCGTGCGTGCGCAGCTCGCGCGCGATTACGGCAGCGCCCGCGCCGAGCGCATGAAGCGCATCGTCTTGATCGGCCTGCGCGGCGCGGGCAAATCGACGCTCGGCAGCCGGCTTGCAAAGACACTGGAGGTGCCTTTCGTCGAGCTGGACCACGAGATTGAGCGCGAAGCCGGCACCAGCCTCTCGGAGATTTTCCTGCTCTACGGGCAGGCGGGCTACCGGCGCTACGAGCGCCGCTGCCTGGAGAAAGTGCTGGAGAAAAACGAGCGTGCCGTGATCGCCGCGGGCGGCAGCATTGTCTCGGAGCCCGGCACCTACGAACTGCTGCTCTCGGCCTGCTTCACGGTGTGGCTGAAGGCCGAGCCCGAAGAGCACATGACACGCGTGGTGGCACAGGGCGATACACGCCCGATGGCCGGAAACAAGCAGGCGATGGAAGACCTGCGCCGCATCCTCGCTGGCCGTGCCGTGCTCTACGGCCAGGCCGACGTTACCGTGAACACCGCCGGTAAGTCGGTGGAAAAGAGTCTCGCGGAGTTGCGAAAGGCCGCAGAAACGTAGCGTGCGCCACGCGCACGAACCGGCAAAATCGTGCGCGGGGCGCACGCTGTTAGCAGGAGAGATCCATGAGCGCTGTTCTCGAACCCAATCCCTCCTCCTCCCTCGTCACCTACGACACGCACCCGGACCGCTACGCGCATTGGCGGCTTTCCTTCGACGGGCCGGTGGCGACGCTCGCGATGGACGTGAACGAGGACAAGGGCCTGAAGCCCGGCTACAAGCTGAAGCTCAACTCCTACGACCTCGGGGTGGACATCGAGCTCTACGACGCGCTGAACCGCGTCCGCTTCGAGCATCCCGAGGTGAAATGCGTGGTCATCACCAGCGCGCGCGAGCGCATGTTCTGCTCCGGCGCCAACATCTACATGCTCGGCCAGTCCACCCACGCGTGGAAGGTCAACTTCTGCAAGTTCACCAACGAAACGCGCAACGGCATCGAAGACTCGAGCCGCCACGAGGGACTGAAGTTTCTCGCCGCGGTCAACGGTACGGTCGCCGGCGGCGGCTACGAGCTTGCACTTGCCTGCGACGAGATCCTGATGATCGACGACCGCTCTTCCACCGTGAGCCTGCCGGAGCTGCCGCTGCTCGGCGTGCTCCCGGGAACGGGCGGGCTCACGCGCGTCACCGACAAGAGGAAGGTGCGGCGTGATCTGGCAGACGTGTTCTGCACTACTTCCGAAGGCGTGCGCGCCGACCGCGCCAGGCAATGGAGACTCGTGGACCATATCGCCAAGCCGCAGGCGTTCAAGGACGCCACAAAGGATCGCTCCGCCGCGCTCGCCTCGCAAAGCGACCGTCATGGCGACAATGGCGTCGCGCTGACGCCGCTGAAGCGCGCTATCGACGGCACCGGCTATCACTACGACAACGTGGACGTCGTCATCGACCGCAAGGCGCGCATCGCGACGCTCACCGTCTTCGCACCGCGACAGACCCCGCCCCCGAGCATCGAGGCGATCCAGGCCGCCGGCGACAAGTGGTGGCCGCTGGCGATGGCGCGCGAGCTGGACGACGCCATCCTGATGCTGCGAACCAATGATCTGAAGATCGGGACGTGGCAGTTGAAGACGCGCGGCGACATGGACAAAGTCCTCGCCCTGGACGGGACGCTTGAAGCGAACCAGGACCACTGGCTTGTACGCCGGGTGATCGGCCTCCTGCGCCGCACCTTTGCGCGGCTGGACGTCTCCCCGCACACGATGTTCGCGATCATCGACCAGGGCTCCTGTTTCGCCGGCACGCTGATGGAGCTCGCGCTTGCCGCGGACCGCAGCTACATGCTGCAGCTCCCCGATGAAGAACCGGATCCTCCGGCGATCGCGTTGTCGGCGATGAACTTCGGCGCCTACCCGATGGTAAGCAACGAGTCCCGCCTTGCAGCGCATTTCTGCGGCCTGGAAAAACCGGTTGAGTCGGCGCGCTCCCGCATCGGCTCGAAGCTCACGGCGAAGCTTGCAGCGGAGCTGGGACTGGTAACCTTCACGCCCGACGATCTCGACTGGGACGAGGAAGTGCGCATCGCCATAGAGGAACGCGCAAGCCTCTCGCCCGATGCGCTCACGGGAATGGAGGCGAACCTGCGCTTCTCCGGCAGGGAAACCATGGAGACGCGCATCTTCGGCCGGCTGACCGCGTGGCAGAACTGGATCTTCAGCCGGCCCAATGCCGTGGGCGAGCACGGCGCGCTGAAGGTGTACGGGACCGGAGCCAAAGCGAAGTTCAATTGGGAAAGAGTGTGATCATGGCGATCGATTATTCCGAGAAAATTCCGAACAACGTCAACCTCGCCAACGACCGCGCGCTGCAGCGCGCGCTGGAGCACTGGCAGCCGCATTTTCTCGACTGGTGGCGCGAGATGGGGCCCAACGATTTCGCCTCGTCCGACGTCTACCTGCGCACGGCGATCGGCGTGGATGCCCAGGGCTGGGCGCACTACGGCACGGTGAAGATGCCTGATTACCGGTGGGGAATTTTTCTCGCCGAGCCGATTGCCGGGCGCACCATCGGATTTGGCGACAGCTTCGGCCAGCCGGTGTGGCAGCAGGTGCCCGGTGAATTCCGCTCGCAGTTCCGCCGCCTCATCGTCACCCAGGGCGACACCGAGCCCGCCTCGGTCGAGCAGCAGCATCGGCTCGGCCATACCTGCCCTTCCCTTTACGATCTGCGCAATCTCTTCCAGGTGAACGTCGAAGAAGGCCGCCACCTGTGGGCGATGGTGTACTTGCTGCACGCGCACTTCGGCCGCGACGGCCGCGAGGAAGCTGGGGAGCTGCTCGCGCGCCACTCCGGCGACCCCGACAAGCCGCGCATCCTCGGCACCTTCAACGAGCCGATCGAGGATTGGCTGTCGTTTTTCTGCTTCACGTACTTCACCGACCGCGACGGCAAGTTTCAGCTGAAGAGCCTTGCCGAGTCCTCGTTCGATCCGCTCGCGCGCACCTGCCGCTTCATGCTCACGGAAGAAGCGCACCACATGTTCGTCGGCGAGACCGGCATCGGCCGCGTCGTGAAGCGCACGCTCGAAGTCATGAAGGAAACCGGCAGCGACGATCCCGAGGCGATACGCCGCCAGGGCGCGGTGGACCTTCCGCTTCTTCAGCGCTATCTCAATTTCTGGTTCAGTTCCTCGCTCGACTTGTTCGGCTCGGAAGTCTCCTCGAACGCCGCGTCGAGCTTCGCCAGCGGCATCAAGGGCCGGCCGGACGAAACCACGCAGTACAAAGACCACGTCTGCGCTGACGCGAATTTCGAGCTGGAGATTCCCGACGGCCAAGGCGTGAGAAAGGATACCGTCGGCATGCGCAACGCGATGAACGAAGTCCTGCGCAACGCCTACATCAAAGATTGCGAGATCGGCCTGAAACGCTGGAACATGCAGATTCAGCGCGCCGGGCATGAATTGCGGCTCGCGCTCCCGAGCAGCCGCTTCCGCCGCGCCATCGGTGCATGGGCAAACGTTCCAACCGATCCCGCCGGCAATCTCATCGGCCGCGAGGAATTCGAGCGCGGGCTGCCTGGCTGGATTCCAAGCCCGTCGGACAAGGCATTCGTGAAAAGCCTGATGCAGCGCGTCGTCGAGCCCGGAAAAATCGCCGGCTGGATCGCACCGCCCGAGCGCGGCATCAACAACCTGCCGATTGACTACCGGTACGTGCGGCTGAACTGACTGCCGTACTGCTTGCCTTCGAGCCGCAGCAGAGCGCGCATTCTTTCAAGCACCAGCTTCCGGTGCGCTTCGCTCAATAGTTAGAGGACATGGCTGGCTAACTCAGCGTGGACGCTGACTGGCTGGCTGATTCGAAGCGGGACTTCCGACGATTCCTGTGCCCCGCTTCCCGCACGCGAACCGGGTAGAACGCTACCGTTTATATCGTCAAGATGGAATCTTCCTGCCGAGACTCGCGGGTCGGCTTATTCGAAAATCTCACGAATTCGACGGCACGGCTGTTCTTGCCTTGTGTTTGTCGCCGAATATCGACCAAACGAGCCACAACCCGGGCAACAGCACCAGCGCATAAGTAAGTATGGCGCCGTACGCGCCCTCGGGGCCGTAAGGCTCCGTCGCTACGTGCCAGTATTGATTGTCGATCGGCAGCACGTTCGCCTCCGTCGCCTCGTAGAAGGAGTAGACGAGGAGCTGCAGAGCGAACAGAACGAGGAAGATCGAGGTCACCTGGAAAAACAACCCGAGGTTGACGCGGTGCCCATAGCGCGACCAGCCCCAGGCGAGCAGTCCAGCGAGTGCGATGCCGATGAGCGCGCCCCAGAACATTTGCACCGATTCCCCCTGGCGCGCGAGCGTCGCGGTGATAAACGCCATCTCCATGCCCTCGCGGGTAATCATCAGCAGCACCAGCAGGAACACCCCGGCCCACGCGCCCGCACCGGGCGATTGCGTCGCGGTCTCGATGCGCCCGCCGATTTCGCCGCGCATCTTTTTTGCGTGCTTCAGCATGTACACCACCATCGAGATTACCAGCGCCGCCGCCACCGCAGCGAGCACGGCCTCCCAGATCGGCAACACCGCGAACTCAGCGAGAAACACGCCAAGCACGGCCGACAGAGCCACCGCCACGCCGGTACCCCACCAGGCAGCGGGCACCAGCCCGTCGCGGCCCGTCTTGCGCAAATAAGCGATCGCGATGGCGACGATTAAAAACGCTTCGATGCCTTCGCGCAGCGTTACCACGAGCATTTGCATCATTTCAGCTCACCTCGATTCGAGTGGGAGAAAAACCCTCCGGCGCTCGTTCAATGCTTGGCAACACAGGTCTACGCGGTCAAAATCAATTTGCCGTTTTGGGTCAACCGCAGCCGGTACTCGCGGCCTTCGTGTTCGATAATCAATTCGCCACACTTGCCCAGCAGTTCCCGGCTCGATATCCGACCGCGGAGGAAGGGAGCAAAGCCCTCGGAGGGTTGATTTCGCTCAGGTTTCAGGGGAGACAGACCGCATTGCATTTATAAATGATAACCGTTCTCATTCTGATTGTCAACCGTAACCCCACGTCCGGCCCACGGGGAGCGGTTTCGAGGTCGTCGCACGCGTGCGCGTCGAGGGCTGGGAGGCGCTGCTGCAGGCGCCCAAGCGCTAAGCGCCGAAATTCGCCCGCCGCCGCACCGCAAGACCGCGGCCGGTCAGTATCTGTCGGGCTGGGCGTAGTTCTCGAAGCGGGTGTATTCCCCGAGGAAGGTCAGCCTCGCCGTTCCGATGGGGCCGTTGCGCTGCTTGAGAATCAGGATTTCCGCGACGCCCTTCTCCGGCGTGGCGTCGTTGTACACCTCGTCGCGGTAGATGGCGAGGATCAGGTCGGCGTCCTGCTCAATCGCGCCCGATTCGCGCAGGTCGGACATCAGCGGGCGCTTGTTGGGCCGCTGCTCAAGGCCGCGGTTGAGCTGCGACAAAGCCACAACCGGGACCTTCAGCTCCTTGGCGAGCGCCTTGAGCGAGCGCGAAATTTCGGAGATCTCGGTGGCGCGGTTCTCGCCTTCGCTCGTCGATTCCATGAGCTGAAGATAGTCGACCACGATCATCCCGAGGGTGCCGTACTGCCGGTGCAAGCGCCGCGCACGGGCACGCAATTCAAGTGCGTTGAGCGCCGGCGTCTCGTCGATGTGGATGGGCGCGTCGTGGAGCTTGCCCACCGCGGTGGTGAGCCGGTTCCAGTCCTCATCCGAAAGCTTCCCGGTGCGCAGCTTGTGCTGATCGAGGCGCCCGATCGAGCCGAGCATGCGCATGGCAACCTGGGTGCCCGCCATTTCCATGCTGAATACCGCCACGGGCAGGCGATTCTCGACCGCGACGTGCTCGG
>JBGPYQ010000059.1:0-16194 GCA_041493345.1 Gammaproteobacteria bacterium
CCATTGACACGTGGGTTTCTCGGGCTGGTCCGGGAAACGGTGGACAAGATCCTCTTTCTGGATGAACGCCCCGCAACCGAAAGGCGAGGCCGGATCGCGAGTAGTAGTTGAAGGTACGCCTCGCTTCCCGAGCAACCGACGCAACCGCCCGCCAATCGCCATCGCGCGCATTCGAGCGCTGCAAACCCGACAATACGTTGATCAGCTTAATTCGCGCCTATAAAGTTTAGGCCTTACCCAGATGTTTTGCGACGGTGACAAGAACCGCAGACGATCGTGCAACGACGTCGACGTCGTTGGTGTGGTAACGCTCCACGACGATGCCGTTCCACCCGCGCGGCCGGCTAGAATAAAGGCGTGGCGGAGTAGCGTCCGCCTGTAGAAACTTGGAGCTGCCGCCAGACGTGCATGCGGCGGGAGGCGCGTGCGGGGGATTCGCTGTTCTAAGTCAGCGGCTCCGGCGGCGATAATCCCAGTCCCTGGGCGAAATCCACGTCGAGCGCCCGCAGGTGCCTCAATAAATCGCGGTCTTCCACGAATTCCACGATCGTCTTCACTCCTAGCGCCTGGCACCTGCTGTTGATCGACTTCGTCTTCTCCGAGACATCGAGAGAGCGGTTGATATCCTTTACGATGCCGTAACTCAGCTTGACGAAGTCCGGCGCGATCGTTTTCAGGAAACCGAACGAGGTTTCGCTTCCATCGAAGCCGGCAAGGGCGAAGCGGCAGCCCGCTGGCTTGAGCTTGGCCTGGAGCATTTGCAGCTCCTGCGTCCAGAGTATCGCGGTGTCCCAGCCGATTTCAAATATGAACGCGGACTCGGGCAGCCGGGAATTTTGAATGTGCCTGATCGTGAAATCCGCGAATCCCGGGTCGCGCAAGGTGTCGCCGGACAGATTGACGCCGTTGCAGGACACCAGCCCTTCCGGTTCTGCGGCCCGGACATCCGCAATCAATCTTGCCAGGCGGCTTATGACCCAACGGTCGAGGTAGGGAAGAAGGTGATACTCCTCCAGGAGGGGGAAAAACGTTCCCGGCGGGAGCAGCTTTTCCTCTTCTTCGCGGAAGCGGATCAGAATTTCGCGGAACGGCCTCGCGCCGCCGCGGGGCGCAAGCGGCATGATCCGCTGGCCGTAGAGAACGAATTCGCCTTGCCTCAGCGCGGCAATAAGGCGCGTGGCGATGCCCTTTTGTATTGATTCTTCGTCGTTCATGTTGGTCTTTCGGTGCTTTTCTTCTGTCCCGTATTCTGCGGTACTTTGCCTTCGGGGGAAAAGTTTTTTCTCGATTTGCGCGAGTAGGGCCCGCTAAGCCGGCCGGCGCGAACCCGGCGGAGCTCGTGCGGGAGACGACCACAGCCTGACGCGCTGATCCGCGCCGGGGCGCGGGACGAATCAGGGGCGCGCCGCTTCGCGGCGCGCCTTTTTCGCTTTCGCGCCGATCGCCTTGTTGACCTTCGGCATGACTTCCATGGCCATGAGCTCCATCGAGCGCTTGGCCAGCTCCGGATCGACCCAATCCATTCCCGCGTAGACGATCTCGCCGAAGTCGCCGGCCTGCTCGCGAAGCGCGAGGATCTGGTCCACCACCTTGTTGACCGTCCCGCAGAGCACGAGTTGATCGAGCAGGCGCTCGATCGTGACCGCGCCGTCGTCCTCCGCCTCATGCATCTTGAAGATGACTTGGCGCCCGGCGATCATTATCTTGATGCGAAGCTGCTGCCAGTAGAAGCGGTACGGGCTGTTCGCGTCGCTGCGCGCGTAGCGCTCGGCGGTCTTGTCGTCGTCGGAGACGAAAATCGTGCGCGCGATGCGCCAGTCCGAAACATTGGGCGTGCTGCCCGCGCGGCGCTTGCCCTCGGTATAGTTCGCCCAGTGGCTCGGCAGCCAGTGCGGGAGCAGGAAGTTCGCCGAAAGCGGATGGAAATCGCGCTCGCCCATGGCGATGATGCCTTTCGAATTCGGCGCCACCACCGTGCCGACGATTTCCGGCCGCGGCTTCTGGTAAGGCTTGTACATGACGCCGCGGCCTATGTCGGGCCCGCAGGTTTGCGCGGTCGTCACCTTGTAGCGGTTTCCCGGCAGGTCGATGTCGTAAGGCGGATCGCGTTCCCAGATCGCGAGGATCACGTCGATCGCCTCGGCGAGCATCCGGGTGCGGTCCTCCTGCAGGATGCCGAGCGCCTCGGCGTCCGAGGAGAGCGCCCCGGGGCTGATCCCGAAGATGAATCGCCCCTTTGCGAGATGGTCGAACATCGCCGCCTGCGCGGCAATCACCACCGGGTGCGATTGCGACAGGTTGGAGGTGCCGGTCGCGAGCTTGATCGTGCGCGTCTCGCTGATCAGCGTCGCGAGGAAAATGAAGCTGTTGGTCACGTTTTCGCAGCGGTCGGTGAGATGCTCGCCGACGAACGCGTCGTGGAATCCGAGCCGGTCGGCGAGGATGACCGCCTCGCGGTCCTCCTGGAGCGTTTCCAGCGGATTGCGCTGCGGCGGGTGCAGCGGCATCATGAATATTCCAAGTCGCATTGAGGGAATGTGCCGGATCGGCGCGCGCCCGTCAATCGCACGGCGCGGGCGCCGCTATCCGCGCCCGCGCACCTGGGCTAGAATCCCGTAGGGAACGCACCGGGAGGGACGGGGATGGCCGGTTTTTCGACGAGCGCCGCGACGCTGAGCAAGACTGTGCCCGCGCTCAAGACGTGGTTCCTGTTGCACGGCGCGCCGGGTTCGCGCGATATCGAAGTGTCGCCGCAGGGTCTTCGAGCAGGGCGGCCTGCGGGGCAGCGGCCGTTTCGAGTGCGGCTTGCGTCGCAAGCGGCCCGCCGCGAAAAAAGCCCGGGCGCCCAACCGCCGCCGGCCGCCGCAAGACCGGTGAACGCCGTTTTTCAATCAGAAGTGACTCAAAAAATACGTCCCGCCCGGAAATCCATCGGGGTGCCTCGGCGCGCCCGGCGGAATCAGGGCTTTTTCGCGCGCCTGCTGCTGGAACGGGTCTTGCGTTAGCTTTCCAGATCGCACGGACTGGGACGGGGCGTTGGCGGCGCGCCGCAATGAAATGAACAGCTTGATCATGCTCAAAGACATGCCATTGCAAGAGGAGAGGGACGTCAACCAGACGGCGAGACTGCGCCGGTTCCTGCAGGTGTCGGCGAGCTACGTCATCACCGTCCCGTTGCTGCTCCTGGCGTACGCATTAGGCCTGATCGCGCTTACTCCGGCGCTGTGGACGATCGCCGCCGCGGTGGCGGTTATCCTTTTCCAGTATGCGCTGATCCGCTCAGGCCTGAACCTGCGTTTCCGCGACCCGGACCTTGCGTGGCTCCAGACGGCACTCGCGAACACCGTCGTGATGTACGTCGTCTACAGCTTCGACCAGGGGCGCGCGCTTCCGTTGTCCTTGTGCCTCGTGGTGCTCATGTTCGGTGTGCTGCGGTTCAACACCCGCGAATTGCTCATGATCGCGCTGCAGATCCTTGCCGGGTACGCGCTGGTGATCAATCTGCTCATGGTGTTCAAGCCCGAGACGGTTAACGTCTTCGTGGAATGGTTCCAGTGGGGCGGGCTCGCCCTGGTGCTGCCCTGGTATGCGATGGTCGGCGGCAGGGTGAGCGCGTTGAACGAGCACCTGCGCCGCAGCCGCGAGCACGAGCGCCGCAGCAACGACGAACTGCGCTCGGCGCTTGCGGCGATCCGCAAGATGGCGATGCACGACAATCTTACGGGCCTGTTCAACCGGGCGCTGTTCAGCGAAACTCTGCAGCACGCGCTTGCCAAGGGAGGACGGCACCACAGGCCGATCGCGCTGTTCTTCATGGATCTGGACCGCTTCAAGAACATCAACGATTCCCTCGGGCACCAGATCGGCGACCGGGTGCTGCAGGAGACGGCGAAACGGATCACCCGCTGCGTGCGAGAAAGCGACGTCGTTGCGCGCCTCGGCGGGGACGAGTTCGTGCTGCTGGTGGAGGAGTTCGGCGAAGTCTCCAAAGTTTCCGATATCGCGCAGAAGCTCCTGGCCGCCATTTCCCAGACCATCGTGATCGACGGGCACGAGCTCAATCTGACGGTCAGCATCGGCATATGCATCTACCCCACCGACGCCCAGGACGCGAAGACGCTGCTGTCCAACGCCGACATCGCCATGTACCGCGCCAAGGCGCAGGGCCGCAACAGCTTCTGCTTCTACTCGGCGGAGCTGAATTCGCACACCCTGGAGAAGCTCGAGCTCGAGGCGGGGCTGCGGCACGGGCTGGAGCGCAACGAATTCCGCGTGCACTACCAGCCCAAGATCAACATCGCCACCGGCGCGATGACGGGCGTCGAGGCGCTGATCCGCTGGCAGCATCCCGCGCGGGGGCTGCTGATGCCGGACACGTTCATCCAGATCGCCGAGGAAACGGGCCTGATCCAGCCCATCGGATTGTGGACGCTGCGCGAAGCCTGTACGCGCGCAAAGGCATGGGAAGATTCCGGATTGCCGCGGCTGCCGGTCGCGGTGAACCTGTCCGCGGGGCAGTTCCAGCAGGAGCAGCTGGTGTCCCAGCTGGCCGAGATCCTCAAGTCCACCGGGCTTGCGCCCAATACCCTGGAGCTTGAAATCACCGAGAGCATGGTGATGCAGGATCCGGAACAGGCCGTGAAGCTCATGGAGTCGCTGCGCGAGATGGGCGTTCGCCTCACCATCGACGACTTCGGCACCGGCTACTCCTCGCTCGGGTACCTGAAGCGCTTTCCCATCGACAGCCTCAAGGTGGACCGGAGTTTCGTCCGCGATCTGCCGCATAACGCCGACGACATCGCCATCACGCGGGCAGTCATCGCCATGGCCCACAGCCTGGAGGTGAAAGTGATCGCCGAGGGCGTCGAGAACCAGGAGCAGCTCGATTTGCTGCGCGCCGAGGGCTGCGACGAATACCAGGGTTATTTGTGCAGCCGGCCGCTGAACGAGGCTGATCTGGTCAGTTTCATCCGCGAGGGCAGCGTGCGCGTCTTTTCCGGCAAGCCCGTCATCGGCCGTTGAAGCGACGGGGCCTTCGGCCCCAGAATCCGGAGACGGAACCATGAAAATCTGCCACTACAACGAAGGCCGGGCGGGGGCGGTGATCGGCGACCAGGTGCATCCGATCGGCGAGACCCTGATCAAAGCCGGCCACTTGAGCTTCGGCCACTCGATGCTCGAAGCGATCCAGGTGCTGGCGAACCGGCCCTCCGCGATGCAGTACGTGCGCGAGACCCTGCACGTGGATCGGCCCATGCCGCTGCGCTCGGTGAAGCTTCTTGCTCCGCTTCTCAATCCGCCGGCGATCTGGGCCGCCGCGGCCAACTACAAGGACCATCAGGCGGAGATGAAGGAAAAGATGGGCTCCTATGACCGCTCCGGGCTGAGCAAGGACGAGCTGATGGCGGAGTTCTTTCTCAAGCCCGCTTCGTCCATCATCGGACCGGGAGGGCCCGTGGTCCTGCCGAAAATGTCGAAGCACGTGGATTTCGAGTGCGAACTCTGCGCGGTGATCGGAAAAACGGCGCGCGACGTCTCCAGGGAGAACGCGCTCGAGCACGTGTTCGGCTACACAATTCTCTGGGACTTCAGCCAGCGCGATCCGTGGGGCCTTGGCCGGCACAACACCCGGAACATCCGCAAGGGATTCGATACCTTTACCGGCCTCGGGCCCTGGATCGTGACGCGGGACGAGATCGACGATCCGCAGAACCTCGTCATCCGGGTGGAGCAGAACGGAAAGCCCGTGATGAGCGCCCACACCGGCGACATGATCTGCGGGCTGCGCGATCACATCCGGTTTCTATCGGGGATCATGACGCTGCACACGGGTACGCTGATCACCACCGGAACGCCGGCAGGAGTGAGCAGGCTCGCCGACGGCGACCGCCTCAAGGGAAGCATCGAGAAAATCGGCGAGATGGAAATCAGCGTGCTGGCCGAGCGCTAGCGCCGTCGCTCGCGTCAAACCTTCGAGGAGACCGATCTTGAAAGCTGTTTACTACGAGCGCAAAGGCCCGGCCGCCGAAGTCCTGCGCGTCGGCGATTTGCCGGACCCGGAGCCCGGACCGGGCGAGGTGCGGGTCAAGGTGCATTTCTCGGCGGTCAATCCCTCCGACACGAAAATGCGAGGCGGCTGGGACGGCAGTCTCGAGATGCCGTATCCGCGGATCACTCCGCACCAGGACGGCTCCGGGGTGATCGACAAGCTCGGGCCGGGCGTGCCTCCAGGCAGATCGGGCGAGCGCGTCTGGATCTACGAAGCCCAGCGGGGCCGCGCCTTCGGCACCGCGGCCGAATACGTCACCGTTCCCTCGGAAAACGCGGTCAGGCTACCCGATGGCGCGAGCTTCGAGACGGGGGCTTGCCTCGCCATTCCGGCAATGACGGCACACCGCTGCCTGTTCATGGACGGCGGCATCCAGGGACAGACCGTGCTCGTCGCGGGCGGCGGCGGCGCGGTCGGCCTCGCCGCGATCCAGCTTGCGAAGTGGGCCGGGGCGCGCGTCGTCACCACCGTGAGCCGCCCCGAGCAGGAGGCGATCGCTCGCGCGGCGGGCGCGGACCTGATCGTGAACCGCGGCTCCGGGGACGTCGCGGCCCGGATCAAGCTGTTTACGCATGGCGAGGGCGTGGACCGCGTGGTGGAGGTCGCCTTCGAGGCGAACCTCGAACTCAACCGCGCGGTGCTCAAGGCAAACGGCGTCGTCTCCACCTATTCGTCGGGCGCTCCGGGCAGCACGCCGCGCATCCCGTTCACGCCCGTGATGAGGCAGGGCCTGACGGTCCACTTCGTACTCGTATACACGATGCCGCGCGAGGCGCACTGGGCGGCCGCGAGGGACGTCAATGCGGTGCTCGAAGCGGGACGCTACCGCCCGCACGTCGCGCGCACCTTCCCGCTCGAGAAGACCGCGGACGCCCACGACGCCCAGGAAACCGGCGCGACCGTGGGCAAGCTGCTCATCGCCGTGCGGCGCGGAACCGGGTGAGCGCCCCGGATAGGGATCGGCTTCTGAAACCGGCTCAATCCACCACGGCGACGACCTGGATCTCGATGAGCTGCTCGGGCTCACCGAGCTCGAGGACCGCCATGTTGGTCGTGGTCGGCTTGTGGTTGAAGGGCGCGAAGTAGGAATTGACCACCGCGCTCGCCTTGCCGATGTCGCCCATGCGCGGCCGCGCGCGGAAGATGAACACGTGCACCACGTCCTTGGGTGAGGCGCCGGCGGCTTTCAGCGTCTGCATGACGCCGTCCATCGCCTGTCGCGTCTGCGCCTCAAGATCGTTCGTCAGGTATTTCAGGATCTGCTCGCGCTTGTGCGGGTGATCGTGGTACACCGGCAGCGCGGTTCCGCCGGCCAGCCAGAGAATCTTTCCGCTCTTGATCTTGATCGCCGGCGAAAACGGCATGAAAACCGATTTGTCGTAATCGGGATGGTGGATGGTCTCCAGATGGTCGCCGCTCTGCGCCATCAACGGCGCGGCGGAGAACGCAAGGGCGCCGAAACACAGCGCGGCAAATGCGGTGCGGATGAAACCGGCGTTCTTCATCTTCATGGTAATTCCTCCTTGGGGTTTGAACGAAACGAGGGTGAAGCTCTGACAATCATACGCTCTGCCGACTGTGCATCTCATCGAAAGGCGCGCAATAAATGAAACGGCTGCGCGCGGAACGCTGAAAACAAAAAACCCCGCAATCGCGGGGTTTTTTTGAAACCGGTCTTACGCGGGCTTCAGGCCGGAACCGGCTCCTGTTCCTTGACGCGTTTTTCCGGCTCGGCCGGCTTGCCGGGGTTTGCAGTGTTGACTTGTTTTTTCTGCTCGTCGACTTTCTGCTTTTCCTTGCGAAACTGCTCGGCGGCGCGCGCCTTTTCGATCCACTCATATTCGTAGCACATGACGAGACTCCTTTCCGATTACGGCGATTAGCGAACCTCCCTGACTACGCTTTCGAGTTGTGGAATCATGCTACGCCCGCTCGGCCGGAAGATCAACGGGCCGAAAGGCTACCGGCGGTCGCGATCGCGGCCGCGCTCCTCGCGTTCATCGCGCCTGCGCTCGTCGCGCATTTCGCTTCCGCGCCCCTTGTTCCCATGCCCTGCTTTCTCCCAGCGCCCCGGAGCCCTATGCCAGTTCGCGCCTCTTTGTTCCCAACGATCGGGAATCCAACGCTCCCCGGGGCGTCCCACGACATAGCGCCCGCCGATCCAGATATGCCGGTCTCCGTGCCAGCCCCAATATCCGGGCACCCACACATGGCCGGGCTGCGGCGCGACCGGAATGATCTCGACCCGCGGGGGAGGCGGTGCGTGTGGGATGCCGATTCCGATATTGACGCTGACCTGGCCGAAAGCCGGCGCCGTCGCGGCGCCCACGGCGATGAGCGCGAAGAGTCCGACAATCGTTCGCTTCAACATGGATTTCCTCCTAGGTCGAATCCGGGCAATGGTACGCTCATTTGACACAATGACACAACGCGCCGCGGCGGGATTGCGTTGACTTTTCCGCGCAGGGATTCTTCTTCTGCATTCGACTCCCGCCGCCAAAGCTCATAAACTGAAAATAATTTCCTCTTCCCTTGAGGGGAGGCGGACCGGGGAGGTCACTACCGATGAGGATGTGCATGCAATTCTGCGGGTTCACCCGCATGGCGCGCGGCGCCGTCTGTCTCGCAGCAGGCATTCTTCTCAGCCTCGCCGCATCGCTTTCTTTCGCCCAGGGCGCGTATCCGAACCGGCCCATCCGCTTCGCCGGCGCGAGCTTCGCCGTGCTGTGCAGCGGCGCCGCGGGCGCGTTCAAGGGAGTCGATGTCACCGGACAGGGCTACGGGGGCGGCTTTCGCCTGGTCGGCCACGACGGCAAGCCGCGCACGAGCGCGGACTTTGCCGGGAAGGTCGTGGTTCTCACCTTCGGATTCACCCGCTGTCCCGACGTATGCCCGACCTCGCTCTCGGCGCTCGCCGCGCTGGTGGCTGCGCTGGGCGAGGAGCGCGCCCGCGTGCAGGTGCTCTTCGTCACGGTGGATCCCGAGCGCGATACGCAACCGCTGCTTGCGAAATACGTCACCGCGTTCGATCCCGCGTTTCTCGGCCTTGCGGGCGATGCGAAGGCGACGCGGGAGGCCGCGCGCGCATTCAACGTGTTCTACCAGAAGGTGCCGACGGGAAAAGACGGCTATACCATGGACCACAGCACCGGCTACTATGCCATCGACAAGCTAGGCCGCACGCGCCTGCTGTTTCGATACGGGCAGCCGGTGGCGGATATGGCGTACGATATCCGTCTGTTGTTGCGCGAGTGAGCGTACGAAGGGCAGGACGACAACTCAAGGAGGAGGTCCCAATGTCACAAGATCACAAACGCTTTATCGCAGTTGTTGCCATCGCACTCGGCATCGCCAGCCTGGATGCGCTTGCGCAAGGCGCGTGGAAACAGGGCACGCCGATTCCGCAGGGCGCGAACGAAGTCATTGGCGCCAATGTCGGCGGCCGCATGCTCGTGTATGGCGGCCAGGACCCGGCGAACAAAGCCATGGGAATTTTCTGGAAATTCGATCCCGCCACCAGCCAGTGGGCGCAGTTGCCCTCGAACCCCGTGCCGGTGCACCACGGCGCCGCGGCCAGCATCGGCAACAAGTTCTACGTGTTCGGCGGTTTCCGTCTTCCCGACACCGGCAAGGTCGGCTGGTACCCGGAGAACAAGGCCTGGGTGTTCGACATGGACAAGGGAACCTGGAGCGCGTTGCCGCCGATGCCCACACCGCGCGGCGCCCTCGCAGCGGTGGCGATAGGCATGAAGATCTACGTCAGCGGCGGAGCGAAAATCCCCTCCGGCATGGATCTGCCCGACGGCCTCACTGCGGGCGGCCCGGTGGAGCTGCTCGGCACGCTCGAAGTGCTCGACACGCAAACCAATACCTGGACGCAGTTGAAACCGATGTCGCTGCCGCGTAATCACCACAGCATCGCGTACACGGACGGCAAGATCTACGCCGTCGGCGGGCGCGTGGGCTCGTGCTACTCCAACGGCTGGTCGTCGAACGTCTCCATGAACGAGGCCTATGACATCGCCACCGGCACTTGGAGCACGCGCCTGCCGATGCCGACGGCACGCAGCGGCACCGGCGCCGACGCGCTCAACGGCAAAGTCCACGTTCTCGGCGGTGAAGGCTGGGTCGAGGAGTTCGGCGGCGTCTTCCGTGCCCATGAGGCCTACGATCCGAAGACCAACAGCTGGAGCAAGCTTGCGCGCATGCCGACGCCGCGCCACGGTTTTGCCGTTGCGACGATCGGGAACAGGATTTACGCGATCTCCGGCGTCAACAACGCCGGTGGCGCGGGCACGCTGTCGGTAGTGCCGGTGAACGAAATCTACGAGCCGTGATCTGCGCACGGATGCCGGCCGCCCGCATCGCCTATACTGAGAAGGAACTTGCGCTCGCCGGGCCGCTCCCGGGGTCAATGAGTCCTGAGATACGCATCGAGGAAAACCTCCAATGAACTCACACGGAAAAAAGCGGCGCGATCTCATCCTGGCGGCCGCGGCAATGGCGGTGACCGGTTGCGCGGGCGGATCCGCCCCGGAGCGGCCCGCGCGCTGGAAGGCGAGGCAGTTCCACAATCAGCCCGCGCAGAGCCACCAGCACCAGTTCCTCACGGACATGTGGCTGCAGGTCTACAAGGAGACCGGCGGCCGGCTCAACGTCAGCGTCTATCCGCAGAACAACAACATTCCCGGCTCCGATCCCGCGGCGCTCGAGATGCTGCGCAAGGGCGAGCTGGAATTTTTCACGCTGATGGGCGGAATACTCGGGCGCGTCGTGCCCATAGCCGAGATCCAGGGCCTGCCGTTCGCCTTTACCACCCACGCGCAGGTGCACCGCGTGAACGACGGCGCGCTCGGCGAGCACATCGCCCGCGAATGCGAGTCAAAGGGCATCTATCGCTTCCAGTACGGCCTCCTGGAGAACGGCTTCCGGCACATCTCGATGGTGGAGCGCCCGATCCGCACAGCGGACGACCTGCGCGGGGTGAAAATACGCGTGCCCGACGGCCAGATGTTCCGCGATCTCTTCTCCTCGCTCGAGGCGGTGCCGGTGACGGTGAATATCCGCGACCTGTACGAGGCGCTCAAGACGCGGCACGTGGACGCGCAGGAAAACCCGCTTGTCGTCACCGAGGTAAACAAGCTCTACGAAGTCACCCGCTACATCTCGATCACCAATCATATGTGGTCGGGATTCAATCTCCTCGGCAACCTGAAATTCTGGAATGGGCTGCCTGAAGACGTGCAGGACGTGGTGCAACGGAACGTGAAGAAATACGTCGCGATGCAGCGCATCTTCACCGACAACCTCAACCGGGAGCTTGAGATCACGCTTGCCGTGCGCGGCATGGTCTTCAACACCGCGGACGTCGACACCTTCCGCAAGAAACTCGGCGGCGGCTTCTACCAGCGCTGGAAGAACGAATTCGGCCCGACGGCGTGGAGCATGCTCGAGGACCAGGTCGGCAAGCTGGGCTGACCGGGGGCCCGGGCTAGGCCGACTCCTTGTAGACAAAGGCGCCGGCGACCGTCGCCACAAGCACCGCCACCAGCCCGGCGAGACAGCCGATGACGAGCACGTTGGTGGGCACGTTGCCCATGTTGAACTGCCCGATCGACGCAGCAAGCCAGCCCGCCAGCCACAGAAGCAAGCCGGCGATCAGCGCCGTTTTCGGGCCGGCGCCGTAGCGCGGACGGATGCCGGCGTAAATCCACACCCCGGTGATCCCGTTGATCAGCGAGACGACGCCCCATATCGCCATCCCGACCATTTCCGCCGGCGGGTGATTGAGCGGTCCCATTGCCGCGGCCCAGGCTTTCCAGTCCGCGCCGAGGATCGCCCCGTGGATGATGCCGCCGGTGACGAAAAGAATGATTCCCGCAACGACGCCGCCCGAAATGACACGACCTGCGTTGATATGGCCCATGTTCCCCTCCAGGTCCTGAAAATGGAATTACCGAAACAGCCGACTGCAGGCGTGAGTATAGTCCTCGCCCCGCCGCCTGCATCAGCGCATTCCGGTTCCTAGAGCCTGATCGGCAGCGAGTGCACCGGCTTGCCGGTCGCGGCGAAGATCGCGTTCGCGACCGCCGGTGCAATGACCGGCGTCGCCGGCTCGCCGACTCCCGTGGGCTTCTCGTTCGAGCGCACGATGTACACGCCGATCCTCGGCATCTCGTTGAAGCGCAGCGGCATGTAATCGTGGAAGTTCGACTGCTCGACCACGCCTTCCTTGAGCGTGATCGCGCCGTACGTCGCGGCCGTGAGACCGTAGACGATGCCGCTTTCCATCTGCGCGCGGATCACGTCCGGATTCACCGCCACGCCGCAGTCCACCGCGCACATGACGCGGTCCACCCGGAACGAGCCATCCGGCTTGACCGTCACCTCGGCCACCTGGGCAACGAAGGTGTTGAACGATTCATGCACCGCGATGCCGCGTCCGCGCCGCTCGCCGCGTTTTCCTTCGCGCAGCGGCAGGTTCCAGTCGGCTTCGGTGGCCGCGAGCTCCAGCACCGCTTTGTGTCGCGGATGCTTCGCGAGGAGCGTCCGGCGCAGCTGGTACGGATCCTTTCCGGCCGCCAGAGCCAGCTCGTCGAGAAAAGTTTCGGTGGAGAACGCGGTATGCGTAGAGCCGACCGAGCGCCACCACTGCACCGGCACGCCCATCTTGGGAGAATGCAGCTCGACCCCGAGATTGGAAATGGCGTAGGGAAGATTCGCCGCGCCTTCGACCGAGGTCCCGTCGATGCCGTCCTTCACCATCATGGCTTCCATGGCGGTGCCGGCCATGATCGACTGCCCGACGATGCGGTGCCGCCAGGCGACGATGTTCCCTTGAGCATCGAGCCCGGCTTTCAGCGCGTGGTAGTACATCGGCCGGTAATAGCCGCCGCGCATATCATCCTCCCGGGTCCACACGAGCTTCACCGTCGCGCGGCCGTCGCTTTTTTGCGCAAGGGCCTTGGCGATCCGGACCGCCTCGAGGACGTAGTCCGCATTCGGGTTGGCGCGGCGCCCGAAGCTGCCGCCGGCGAAGAGCATGTTGAGCTTCACCTGCTCGGGCTTCATGCCCAGCGCGCCCGCGATCGCCGGCTGATCGATGGACTGGAACTGCTCGCCGTTCCAGATTTCGCAGGAATCCGGACCCAGCTTCACGACGCAGTTCATCGGTTCCATCGCCGCGTGCGCGAGATAGGGAAACTCGTACGCGGCTTCGAGCGTCCTTGCGGCGCCGGCGAGCGCACCCGCAACGTCGCCTTCCTTTTTCGCGGGCAGGCCCGGCGTTGCGGCCAGTTTCCTGTACTCGGCCATGATCTCCGGCGACCCGAGCTTGAACGCCCCCGTCTCGTCCCACTCGATGGCGAGCGCGTCGCGGCCTTTTTTCGCAGACCAAAAATCGTTCGCCAGCACCGCCACGCCCTGCGGAATCGCCACCACGTCCACGACGCCTTTCACCGCGCGCGCCTTTGCCGCGTCGAAGGTCTTCAGCGTAGAGCCGAAGCGCGGCGGATGCGCGACCAGCGCGGTCAGCATGCCGGGCAGCTTCACGTCCTGCGTGTAGACCGCAGTGCCGTTGGATTTGGCGCGGCTGTCGGTGCGCGGCGCACGCTTGCCGATATAGACGAAATCTTTTTCATCCTTGAGCTTCACCTCCGGCGGCACGGGCAGCTTCGCCGCATCGGCGGCAAGCACACCGAAATTGGCCTTGCGGTTGCTCGCCGCGTGCGTCACCGCGCCGCGGGTGACGGTAATCGACTCCGGCGCCACTTTCCAGCGCTCGGCGGCGGCGGCGACCAGCATCGCGCGCGCCGCGGCGCCGGCCTTTCTCATCTGCTCGTAGGAATTCGCCAGCGCCGTGCTCCCGCCCGTGCCCTGCATCGGGCCAAAAAAAAGATTGTTGTAGCGGCTCGCGTCCGCGGGCGCGCCCTCGACGCGGATCTGGCTCCAGTCGGCGTCGAGCTCATCGGCGACGAGGGTGGGGAGTCCCGTGTAAGTGCCCTGGCCCATCTCGAGGTGCTTCACGATCACGGTGACGGTGTTGTCCGCGCCGATGCGAATGAAAGCGTTCGGCTCGAAAGTGCCGGTTGCGGCGACCGCGCCGCCGCCTGGTCCCGGACCGGCCATCTGCGCGAGCGCCTGCGGCACGGCAATGCCGAGCGTGAGCCCGGCACCCGCCTTGAGGAAACCGCGGCGGCTGAGATTGACGATTTCGAATGCGTTCATGCGTTTCTCCTGACTTGTCGTCCTGAGGCTCCTTCGACTCCGCTCAGGATAAACTCCGGCCGAAGGATCTCCACTCGCACGCAGCGTGCCCGAAGAGATCCTTCGCTTCGCTCAGGATGACGCGTCATTTTCCAATGACGCGTCATTTCAGTTCCCGCGCGGCCGTCTTGATCGCGGCGCGGATGCGGTTGTAGGTGCCGCAGCGGCAGACATTGCCGCTCATCGCGGACTCGATCTCGGCGTCCGTGGGCCGCTTGATCTTCGCAAGCAGGGCGGCGGCGCTCATGATCTGCCCCGACTGGCAGTAGCCGCACTGCGGAACGTCGTCCGCGATCCAGGCGGCCTGCACCGCCCTGCCTTCCTTGGTGGTACCGATGGCCTCGATGGTGGTGATGCGCTTGCCGGCCGCCGATGCGACGGGCGTGGAACAGGAGCGCGCGGGCACGCCGTTCACATGCACGGTGCAGGCGCCGCACAGCGCCATGCCGCAGCCGTACTTGGTGCCGGTCATGTTGAGGTGGTCGCGCAGCACCCACAGAAGCGGCGTGTCGGGTTCGGCGTCCACGCGTACCGGCTTGCCGTTGACGTTCAGGGAAATCATGGGAGAGCTCCTTGGGAATCCAGTGACCGTCCCCTGAATTTAGGCCAAGTCGCGGGCATTGTATAGTAGGCAAGCGCCTGTTACAGGGTTACCGGCGCCACGAGGGTTGGATATGCACACGCACATAATCACCCGCATCGCGGCAGGCCTGCTGCTCGCCGGGAGAAGCGCGCGCGTACCGGGCGAGCGAGGTGGAGAAGTGGGGCAAGCTGGTGAGAGCGATCGGGGTGAAGGTGGAATGAGTACGAAGCAATCGGACCCGCTATAATTAATTCAGGACGCCACGTAACAAGATACTGCACCGTATCGAATGTCGCGCTGGAAGGCATCGGGGATCCATTTCCTGTTGAGCACCGCCATCGCCAGCGCGGTGCTCATCTTCATGTTGACGGCGTGGTACCCGTGGCCTCTGTTCGAGGCCGCCGGTGGCGAAAAGCTCATCTTCATCCTGGCGGGCGTCGACGTGACGCTCGGTCCGCTGATCACGCTCATCATCTTCAAGACCGGCAAGAAGGGCTTGAAGTTCGACCTTACGGTCATCGCGCTGCTTCAGTCCGCGGCGCTCGCCTACGGTACTCACACTGTTTACCTGGCGCGACCGGTGTACCTCGTATTCACGATCGACAGGTTCGATCTGGTGACGGCCAAAGATCTCGACCCGCAGGATCTGGAAAAGGTGACGCGCGCGCAGTTCAAGAGTCCCCCGTTGGGGCGCCCACAATATGCCGCCGCTGTACATCCAAGCGATCCCGCTGAGCGGACCAAGATCCTGGACACGGCGCTGCAGGGCAAGGACCTGCAGATGTATCCCCAGTATTACGTGCCCTATGAACAGGAGGCGCAGAACGCGCTCAAGCGCGCAAAGGCCGTGAGCATCATCCTCGAGCGCAACCCCGAGGTGGTGCGGCGCTATCTGGATTCGGCCGGGCGATCGCAGGAGACCGTGAAGTTTCTGCCACTGCGTGCGCCGAGCGCGGACGCGGCTGTCCTGCTCGATGCAGTTTCGGGCATGCCGCTCGAGATCGTCCTGGTCGATCCCTGGTGAACGCACCCGAGGCGACACGCTCATCCATGGCGATTTTTCTCGACGAAGCTCAAGTGACCGAACTGCTGGACATGGAGTCCTGCATCCGTGTTCTGGAAGAAGCGTTCAGGGACAAGGCCGACGGCGAGGCATCGGTTCTGCCGCGGCGGCGCCTGCCGTTCCGGGGCGCCCGGTTCATGATCATGGCCTCCACCCTGTCGCGCAAGGGCTGGTACGGCTTCAAGGTCTATGGCGTGGGCCACGGACATGAAATGGTCCTGTACAAGGCGGGCG
>JBGPYQ010000250.1:0-4395 GCA_041493345.1 Gammaproteobacteria bacterium
CCCAGAGATTGGTGACTTCGCCGTGCCTGATCGGCTCGATCGCGAATCCCAGCCGCGCGAGGCGTCCGGCGAGCAGCTCCTGGCAGCCCCCGTCTTCGGGCGTGATCGAGCGCCGCGCGATGAGTTCGCGGGCAAGCCGCAACGTCGCGGCCGTATCAGCGGCCGGCATGATGCTTTTCGGCGGAGCGGGCCTTGTTGTAGTGGTTCGGAAGAAGGAATCTTGCCGGGCGCGTCATCAATCTATACGCGCTCCGCCTCGTCGACATCGAGCTTGAAGTCGCTGAACGATGTGGTGCCCCCCGACGCCGCCGAGGGCCTGGGCTCCTCGTTCCTTTCCCTGCCTTGCGCGACGTCGGCGCCTGCCTGCGTGTTATTGATCATCCACAGCAGGTTGGTCGCGGAGTCCGCGTTGAGAAGCGCCTCTTCCTGCGTGATGAGGCCGTCCTGCAGCATCTTGAACAGCGCCTGCTCGAAGGTCTGCGAGCCCGGCGTAAGGCTTTTTTCCATCGCTTCCTTCATCTCGACCATCTGGCCCTGCGAGATGAGTTCTGCCATGTGGCGGGTGTTCATCATGATCTCGAATGCGGCGTTCCGTGCGCCCTGCTTGTTGCGCACCAGTCGCTGGGAGACCACGCACTTGAGCGTCGCGGAGAGATCTTCGAGCAGCGCCGGCCGGTTCTCCAGCGGGAAGAAGCTGATGATCCGGTTCATCGCGTGATAGCTGTTGTTTGCGTGCAGAGTCGCCAGGCACAGATGCCCCGATTGCGCATAGGCGATGGCGGAGGACATGGTGTCCTTGTCGCGGATTTCGCCGATCAGGATGCAGTCCGGCGCCTGGCGCAAGGCGTTTTTCAACGCGATCCTGTAGTCCATGGTATCGGCGCCGACTTCGCGCTGATTCACGATCGACTTCCTGTTCTGGAAAATGTACTCGATCGGATCCTCCAGCGTGAGGATGTGGCCGGTCTTCAGTTCATTTCTATAATCGAGCATCGACGCGAGCGACGTGGATTTGCCGCTGCCGGTAGCCCCGACCATCAGCAGCAGTCCGCGTTTCTCCAGGATGATTTCCTTGAGCACCTGCGGCAGGCCGAGGCTGTCGAACGCCGGAATCAGGCGCGGGATGTAGCGCACCACCACCGCAGGCGAAGCTTTCTGCCGGAAGGCGCTGATGCGGAAGGTACCGACACCCTCCAGGGTGTAGGCGGTGTTCAGTTCGAGCGTGTTCTCGTACTCCTTCTTTTGCCTGTCATCGATGACTTCATACAGCAGATTCAGGATGGTAGCCGGATCCATCGGCTGCTGGTTGATCGGCATGGCGAGGCCGTTGATCTTGATGTTGATCGGCGAGCTGACGGACAGGAAAATATCCGAGGCATTCTTGTCTGCCATCAGCTTGAACAGGCGCTTCATCGCGGACATGGCTGCATCTCCCTCAGGACGCGGTCAAGCGCTAGTCGCCGCGCAACAGCTCGTTGATGCTGGTCTTGGCGCGGGTCCTGGCGTCGACCTGTTTCACGATCACCGCGCAGTATAGGCCGTATTTGCCGTCCGCGGAGGGGAGGGTTCCGGGGACGACCACCGAGCCGGCCGGAATGCGGCCGTAGAGCACTTTGCCGGTCGCGCGTTCCAGAATTTTCGTCGACTGTCCGATGAATACGCCCATAGATATCACCGAATTCTCCTCGACGATGACGCCCTCGACGATCTCCGAACGCGCGCCGATGAAGCAGTTGTCCTCGACGATGGTCGGGTTGGCCTGCAGCGGCTCGAGCACGCCGCCGATGCCGACGCCGCCCGACAGGTGCACGTTCTTGCCGATCTGGGCGCAGGATCCGACCGTGGCCCAGGTGTCCACCATGGTTCCCTCGTCGACGTAGGCGCCGATGTTCACGTAGGAGGGCATCATCACCACATTCTTCGCGATGTAGGCGCCATGGCGCGCCACGCCCGGCGGCACCACGCGGAATCCGCCGCGGGCGAAGGCCTCGTCGTCGTAGCGCTCGAACTTGGTCGGGACCTTGTCATAGAACTGCAGGGATCCGGCCCGCATGGAGCGATTTTCCTCGAGCCGGAAGGAGAGCAGCACGGCCTTCTTGATCCACTGGTGCGTGTGCCAGGCGCCCGCGATTTTCTCCGCCACGCGCAGCCGGCCCTTGTCGAGCGCCTCGAGCGTGTGCGCGACCGCCTCGCCGATCCTGGCCGGGGCCGTGCCGGGCAGGAGTTCCGCGCGCTTTTCCCACGCCTGCTCAATGATTCCTTGCAATTCCTGCATGGCCGTGACGCTCACAGTTGACGGGTGAATTCTACGATACGTTGGGCCGCTTCGAGGCACTCGCCGATTTCGGCCACCAGCGCCATGCGCACGTAGCCGGCGCCCGGATTGATTCCGCCGGATTCGCGGGCGAGAAAACTCCCGGGCAGCACGGTAACGTGCTGATCGGCGTACAGCCGCCGCGCGAAATCGGTGTCGGGAGCCGGGGTGCGCGCCCAGAGATAGAAGCCGGCGTCCGGCCGCTCCACTTTGAGCGCAGTCTGCACCAGCGGGGTGATCCTGGCGAACTTTTCGGCGTACTTTCTACGGTTCTCGCGCACGTGATCTTCGTCGCGCCATGCGGCCACGCTTGCCTCCTGCACCGACGGGTTCATCGCGCCGCCGTGGTAGGTGCGGTAGAGCAGAAACGCCTTGAGAATCGCGGCGTCGCCGGCGACAAATCCCGAGCGCATGCCCGGGACGTTCGAGCGTTTCGAAAGGCTGGAAAACATGACCAGCCGTTCAAACCCCCGTCCCAGCTGCGTCGCCGCCTGCAGCGCGCCGAGCGGCGGCGCGGCTTCGTCGAAATAAATCTCCGAGTAGCACTCATCCGAAGCGACGATGAAACCGTAGCGGTCGGCGAGCGCGAAGAGCTCCTTCCAGTCGCCCAGGCCCAGCACTTTCCCGGTCGGGTTTCCCGGCGAGCAGACATAGAGCAGCTGGGCGCGGCGCCAGACGCTTTCGGACACCGAACCGTAATCGGCCGCGAAGCCGCGATCGGAAGTCGTGTTCAGGTAAATCGGGCGGGCCCCGGCCAGCAATGCCGCGCCCTCGTAGATTTGATAGAACGGATTGGGACAGACGACCACGGCGTCGCCGCCGGACGGATCGACGACCGTTTGCGCGAACGCAAACAGCGCTTCCCGCGAGCCGTTCACGGGAAGCACCTCGGTCTTCCAGTCAAGGGACCGCAGACTGTAGCGCCGAACCAGCCAGTCGGCGATCGCCTGCCGCAGCGCATCGCTTCCCGCGGTCGGAGGATAGGCGGCGAGCTTTTCGAGACTCTGTGACAGCGCTCGCTTTACCAGCTCCGGGGTCGGATGCCGCGGCTCGCCGATGCCCAGGCTGATGTGCGCCAGGGCGGGATTCGGCGTCGCGCCGTGCAGGAGCTGGCGCAGTCTCTCGAACGGGTAGGGCTGGAGGGAAAGCAGGCGGGGATTCATCGCGCAATAAATGTCAGCGCGTACTCGGCTGGATCGGGAGCAAGTCGAGATCGACGCTCGCGGGAGCCCTCCAGCCCTTCTTGCGGTGCTCGGCGACGACGGTGGTGAATATTCCTCCGCGGACGAAGAACCGTGCCGTGAGGCGCATGAACCGGGGCGAGAGCAAGCTGACGAGGTCATCGAGGATGCGGTGGGTTGCGGCTTCATGGAACACGCCCTGATTGCGGTAGGACCCGATATAGAGCTTGAGGCTTTTCAGCTCCACGCACTTGCGATCGGGAACGTAGTCGAGAAATAGCGTGGCGAAGTCCGGCTGGCCCGTTTTGGGGCACAGGCAAGTGAATTCCGGAATCTGCATCCGTATCAGATAGTCGCGGCGCGGACCTGGATTGGGGAAGCTCTCCAGGGATTTGTTCGGCGTGGAGCGCACTTTGAGTGTCCGGATTGGAAAACGAAGATGGTATTATATGTGCTCCGTTTTTTGACGCTGAATCCGGCCCGAAGCCGGTTTTCTTTTATCCGGATCTGGTAGCGTGCGGCTTATCCAAATCAAGCTCGCCGGCTTTAAATCCTTCGTCGATCCGGCCTCGGTCAATGTTCCGGGGCAACGGGTCGGAGTGGTCGGTCCGAACGGCTGCGGCAAGTCCAACATTATCGACGCGGTGCGCTGGGTGCTCGGGGAATCCCGCGCGTCGGCCTTGCGCGGTGACTCGATGCAGGACGTGATTTTCAACGGTTCCTCGCTGCGCAAGCCCGTTGCGCGCGCGAGCGTCGAGCTGATGTTCGACAACAGCCTGGGCAGGGCGGCAGGGCAGTGGTCGCAGTACGCCGAGATTTCCGTCAAGCGCGTTTTGCAGCGCGACGGAGAGTCTTCGTATTTCATCAATGGCACCCACGTGCGGCGCCGGGACGTCCAGG
>JBGPYQ010000260.1:0-4016 GCA_041493345.1 Gammaproteobacteria bacterium
CAGCATCCTACTGCACCGGGCGCCTGAATTCCAGCATTCGGGCGGAACGGATTATTCCACGACATCTCTAGCGTGGAGGCGTGTACTGGACGACCTGCTGGTCGATGGCTCCGAAAATGGATTGGCTGCCCGCGTCGAACATCTCGATTCTCACGCGATCGCCGAACCTGAGATAGGGCGTGACCGGCTTGCCCTGCTGCACGGTCTCGAGCGCGCGGATCTCGGCGATGCAGGCGTGCCCATCCTTGTAGCCGTAGTTGGAGATCGTTCCTGATCCGAGCACGGTGCCGGCGCCGAGCGGGCGCGTCCCGGCCGCGTGGGCGATCAGGTGGGGAAAGTCGAACTGCATGTCCTTGCCGCAGCCGGGCGTGCCGAACGGTTTGTCGTTGACGTGGACGGTGAGCGGAAGGTGGAGTTTTTTTCCGTTCCAGGCATCGCCCAGTTCGTCGGGCGTGACCGCCACGGGCGAAAATGCCGTCGCGCCCTTGCCCTGAACGAAGCCGAAACCCTTGGCTAGCTCGGCGGGAATGAGGTTGCGCAGGCTGACGTCGTTGATCAGCGCAAGCAACAGTATGTGCTCCCCCGCCCTGTCGGGCTGGACGCCCATCGGCAAGTCGCCGAGAAACACGGCGACCTCGGCTTCCAGGTCTATGCCCCAGTCCTCGCTCGCCGCCTCGATCGGATCGCAGGGGCCGATGAAATACTGCGAATCGCCCTGGTACATGAGCGGGTCCTTCTTGAACTCGGGCGGCATGGCGGCGCCGCGCGCCTTGCGCACCAGCTCCACGTGCGCGAGATAGGCGCTCGCGTCCATCCACTGGTAGGCGCGCGGCAGCGGCGCCGCGAGCTGCTTCGGGTCGAGCTCGAAGGCGCGCGAGCCCGGTGCGCGGTTGAGCTCGTCGTAAAGGTCCTGCAGCTGCGGCGCGAGATAGTCCCAATCATCAAGCGCGGCCTGCAGCGTGGGCGCGACGTCGAAGGCGATGACCGCGTGCTTGAGGTTTCTTGCGACGACGATGAGCGTCCCGTCGCGGGTGTCGTTCTTAAGCGTGCCGAGCTTCATTATTTTTCCTGGCGGGCGGGGAGCGCCATTCTACGCGAGCGGCGCTCGCCGAATTGCGCTCGCGGACGCGCTCAGCGCTCCGGGGGAAAGCGCTTCTTCAGGCCCTGCCAGCACTCGTGGTAATCGCGCTGCAGCTGCGCGGATTCGAGCGCGAACCGGGTCGGCCGCACCGCGTAGCGCGTCTCGAACATGAACGCCATGGTGTTCTCGATCTTGTGCGGCGCCAGCTTCGCCTCCGAGGCGCGCTCGAACGTCTCGCTGTCGGGGCCATGGGCGCTCCAGGAATTGTGCAGGCTCGCGCCGCCCGGGAGGAAGCCTTCGGCCTTGGCGTCGTACGCACCGTATATGAGCCCCATGAACTCGCTCATGACGTTTCGGTGATACCAGGGCGGGCGGAAAGTGTCCTCGCCCACCAGCCAGCGCGGCGGAAAGATGACGAAATCGCAGTTGGCCGTTCCCGCCGTGTCGGAAGGCGAGCTGAGCACGGTGTAGATGGACGGATCGGGGTGGTCGAAGCTCACCGTGCCGATCACCATGAAGTCGGCAAGATCGTACTTGTACGGCACGAGGTTGCCGTGCCAGGCCACCACGTCGAGCGGGGAATGATCCGTCTCCGCGGCCCAGAGATTGCCGGCGAACTTCGCGATGAGCTCGTATTTGCCGTTCCGGTCCTCGTAGGCGGCGACGGGCGCCAGGAAATCGCGCGCGTTGGCGAGGCCGTTCGAGCCGATCGGCCCGAGCTCGGGCAGCCGGAACATGGCGCCGTAGTTCTCGCAGATGTAGCCTGCCGCATCTTTCTCGCGCCCGCCTTCGGCGGCAGCGTCGGGCAACTCGACGCGAAAGCGCAGGCCGCGCGGCACGACGCAGATTTCCCGCGGGGAGATCTCGAGCGTGCCAAGTTCGGTGACGAGGCGAAGCCGTCCGCGCTGAGGAACGAGCAGCAACTCCCCGTCCGCGTTGTAGAACGCGCGATCCTTCATCGAGCGGTTGGCGGCGTACAGGTGGATGCCGATCCCAATCTGCGCGCCGGCGTCGCCGTTTCCTCCCAGGGTCTTCAGGCCTTCGACGAAATCCGTCGGTCCGGTCGGCGGCGGGAACGGGCTCCAGCGCAGCTGGGTCGGCGGCGCGGGCACTTCGGCGAAGGGCGCGGTGCGCAGCAACAGGCTCTCGATGCGCCTGAACGGCTTGTGCGTCGCCGAAGGCCGGATGCGATAGGTCCAGGTGCGGCGGTTCTGCACGCGCGGCGCGGTGAACGCCGTGCCCGAGAGCAGCTCGGCGTAAAGGCCGAGGGGCGCGCGCTGCGGGCTGTTGCGGCCTTGCGGCAGCGCGCCGCGCACCGCTTCGGATGAAAATTCGTTGCCGAATCCGCTCTGGTATTTCGCACCCGGCGCCGGAATCCTCCGCGTCCTGCCGGGCTTGAGTGGTTTTTTCGCGCGCATGTCCGTGAGCTACCGCGCGCGCAAGGGCGCGAGCTCCGGATTCAGGGCGAGCACGCGCTTGCGCAGCTCGAGCAGGTATGCGTCGCGCACCCCGTGCTCGATCAGTCCGCGGACTGTCTCGAGCAGGTATTCGGCCGACGTGCCGAGGTGTCCGCGGGTCGACACCATCGTTCGTATCACCGTTTCGATCGGCAGCCTGCCCGCGTAACTCGGGTGCCGCCGGTTGACGATGAATGCAATCGCGCGCAGCGTCTGCCCGCTGGCGTCGGCGCTCACCCAGCGCGGGCAGTAGGAGCCCAGCACCATCTCGCGCCGCCACAGCAGGCGCAGTTCCTCGGCCGAGCGGCCCGCGGCGATGCGGAATGCCACGCCGCGGCAGCTTCCTCCCGTGTCCAGCCCGAGCACGAGACCGGGTTTCTGCAGCGATCCGCGATTTACGTGCGACCACATGCAGAAGCGGCGGTGAAAGCCGTGCACGCGCGCGACGCGCCGCTCCTCGAAATGGATGATGGGATTCCAGATCAGCGACCCGTAGCCGAACAGCCACACATCGGCGCCGGGCGGGTGTTGCTCGATCAGCGCCCCCACCGATGCGTCCTGCTCCGCTTCCGAGAGCACGCGCGCCTGCGGATTGGCATCGCAAAAGAGCTTCTTCAGGCGGTCGGCCTCGAGATCGGCGCGGGTCAGGGACATGCGCGAAGACTAGCGGAAAACGCCGCCGTTTTGAATTTTCCGCCGCATCACGTCAGCACTCCCCGCTCCTAGGCCGCCCTCGCGGTGGCGGCGGCGGGTTTGTGCAACGCCGCCAGCAATCCGGCTTCCTTCTTCTTCGCCTCGGCGAGGTGGCGCTGCTTGACGTGGCCGAAGCCGCGGATGTGTTCGGGGATGGACGCGATTTCCACCGCGAGCTTGTGGTTGTCGCGGTCCAGGCGCTTGAGCAATTCGGCGACGGTGGATTGGTACTCGACGATCAGGCGCCGCTCGGTCTTGCGTTCCTCGGTGTGGCCGAAGACGTCGAGCGCGGTGCCGCGCAGGGCCTTCAACTTCGCGAGAATACGGAACGCCGCCATCATCCAGGGTCCGAATTCGGACTTCGCCGCCTCGCCGGTCAGGGGATCCGGTTTGTTGAAGATCGGCGGCGCGAGGTGGAAGCTGAGTTTGTAGTCGCCTTCGAACATGCCCTGGATCTTTTGCATGAACGCGGAATCGGTGTACAGGCGCGCCACCTCGTATTCATCCTTGTAGGCGAGGAGCTTGAAGTAGTAGCGTGCAACCGCCTCCGTGAGCGCCGTGCTCCCGGTCTTTTGAGTTTCGATCTCGCGCACGCGCTCGACGAGCCCGCGGTAGCGCTCGGCGTACGCGGCATCCTGGTAGCTGGTGAGGAACTCGACCCGGCGCGCGATCAGCTCATCGAGATTGCGCGAGAACGCCTGCGAGATGGGAATCACTTCTGCGGGCAGGGCGAGCCGCTCGACTTGCGCGAGGTCCGCCGCCGCGCGCCGCCCCCAGGCGAACGC
>JBGPYQ010000225.1:0-5449 GCA_041493345.1 Gammaproteobacteria bacterium
CTCTCTCGCGGCATGGGAATGCGCGGCGCGTTCGTCTTCCCGGTCATTTCGGAAGGAAATGCGATCGGCGTGCTCGCCTTCAATAGCCGCGAAGTTCGCGAGCCCGAAGACCGGTTGATGCAGGCCATCAGCGTAATCGGCAGCCAAATTGGGCAATTCCTGCAGCGCAAGCAGCGGGAAGAAGAGCTGCGCCGCTTCCGGACCGCCATGGACGTGTCCGAAGACATGATATGGCTCATTGATCCGGTACGCATGAGCATCATCGACGTCAACGACACCGCGTGCAGGAAACTCGGCTATCGACGCGAGGAGCTACTGGGCATGGGCCCGCAGGACATCATCTCCATGTCCAGCGAAGAACTCTCCCGGATCTACAGCCGCCTGATCCAGGGCGGGGAGGGCGACACCGCCGTGGGAGGCCGGTACAGGCGCAAGGACGGCTCCCGGTTTCCGGTGGAGGCTTTCCGCCGCGCCGTCCAGTCCGAGGGAAGCCACGTCATCGTCGCCGTCGTGCGGGACGTTACGGAGCGCCGCGCGGCGGAGGAAGAGCTGCGCCGCTTCCGGCTGGCGATGGACAAATCGGCGGATATGATCGTCCTGATCGATCGCACGACGATGCGCTTCGCGGACGTCAACGAGACCGCGTGCAGGTTACTCGGCTACTCCAGAGAAGAACTGCTCCGGATGGGCCCTCAGAACGTGCTTCCCGTCAGCCGAGAGGAGCTCGAACGATCTTACGATGAGCTCATCGCGCATCCCACCCGCGACGCGGACGTGCTCCTGCGCGGGATGAAAAGCCACTACATCTGCAAGGACGGGACCCTGCTGCCGTTCGAATCGACGCGGCACGTGTTGCGTTCCGGGGACACGACCATCATCGCCGCGATCTCGCGGGACATCCGCGCGCGCCTGGCCATCGAAGAGAAGGTCGCCTATATGGCGCAGTTCGACGCGCTCACCGGCCTGCCCAATCGCAACCTGTTTCAGGACCGCCTGACGCAGGCCATGGCGCTCGCCAAGCGCAACGACTGGCCGATGGCGGTGCTCTTCATAGATCTGGACCGGTTCAAGCTGGTCAACGACACGCTGGGGCACGGCGCCGGAGACAAGCTGCTCAGGGAAGCGGCCGGGCGGCTGCGAAGCTGCATTCGCAGCAGCGACACCGTGGGACGGCTCGGCGGCGACGAGTTCGCCGCGATCCTCGCCGAGCTCGGCAAGCCCGGCGACGCAGGTCTGGTGGCGCAGAAAATCGTCGACGTTTTCAAGCGGCCTTTCGATCTGGAAGGGAAGGAAACCTATGTCACCGCGAGCGTCGGCGTCACCTTGTATCCGGCCGACAGCGACAGCGCCGAAGCGCTAGTCGTGAATGCGGACGCGGCGATGTACCGCGCCAAGGAACAGGGACGCAACAACTACCAGTACTTCACACGTAACATGAACGAGCGCGCCCTCCAGCGCGTGCAAATGGAGGCTGCGTTGCGCCGGGCGCTCGAACGAGAGGAGTTCCGGCTGTGCTACCAGCCCAAGGCCGACCTTGTCACCGGGAAGATCTGCGGATTCGAGGCGCTCTTGCGCTGGCAGCACCCGGATAAGGGCATGATCCTGCCGGGCGAATTCATTCCGATGCTCGAGGAAACCGGGCTGATCGTTCAGGTCGGCGAATGGGTTCTCCGCACGGCCTGCACCCAGATCAAGGCGTGGCAGGAAACCGCCCTGAAGGTCCCTCCGATCTCCGTAAACCTCTCGGCGCGCCAGTTCGAGCAGAAGAACCTGAAAGGCGCCGTCCGACAGATTCTGGACGATACAAGAGTCGACCCGTCCCTTATTGAATTCGAGATCACCGAGTCGTTGCTGATGAACGATCCGGAGGGAGCGGCGCGCACGCTGCACAGCCTGAAGGAGTCGGGTGTCAGGCTGTCGATGGACGACTTCGGTACCGGCTATTCGAGTCTGGGCTACCTGAAGCGCTTCCCCATCGACACGTTGAAGATCGACCGCACATTTGTCCGTGACATATCGACGGACGCCGACGATGCGACGCTGACCCGCGCGATCATCAACCTTGCGCAGAATCTCAGGCTGAAAGTCGTCGCCGAGGGCGTCGAGACCGAAGCCCAGCTCGCTTTTCTCTGCTCGAACGGCTGCGACGAAATGCAGGGCTATCTCTTCGCCAGACCGACCACTGCCGAAGAGTGCGGGCGAATGCTTCGGGAAGGGCGAAAGCTGGCAATCCCCCGCGCCGGCCGCAAGGAGAAAAGCGGCGCACAGCCCAAGCGCGCGCACGCTTGAGTTCTTGCGTGCAGCCGGCTCTTAAATCAGTCCTGTGGCGAGCCGATGGCCGTCCTTGAAATCTCCCTGGAATGGCGCTCCGCAACTCAAAAGAATAAGATTGGCGGCCAGCTTGCGAATGCGCGCGAAGCTTCGCTGAATTCATGGGTTGACCCTGACAAGGAGGACGGCAATGGAAACAAGCACGAAGCGGGGATGGAACGGCGTGCAAGTGGTCGCCGGTAACGGGCTTCTGGACCGCCGGGGTTTCCTGCGAAGCGGCGCGGCCGCGGCCGGAGCTGCGATGGGATATGCGTTCGTTGGATCCGCGGCGGCCGAGCCGCTCGCCGAAGACCCGTGGAGCCTCGCGCCCGGCGGCATCAGCCGGCCTTACGAGCAGCGTTCGCGCTTCGAGGAAAAAATCGCGCGCACGCTCAGCAATCCCAAGGGCGACCCGCGCACTTCGCATGCGCGCACGCCGCACCAGCTCATCAACGGCACCATCACGCCGAACGGCCTGCACTTCACCATCGTGCATTCCGGCACTCCGGACATCGACCCGGACAAGCATCGCCTGGTGATCCACGGCCTGGTGAAGCGGCCCCTGGTGTTCACGCTCGATAGCCTCGCGCGCTATCCGATGGTGTCGCGCTTCAGCTTCGTCGAATGCGGCGGCAACAGCGCGCCGATGTTTTCCAGGGAGCCAATCCAGGCGAGCGTGCAGGCACTGCACGGCCTGGTCTCCTGCGCGGAGTGGACGGGCGTCAGGCTCTCGACCCTGCTCGATGAGACCGGCATCGACCCGAAGGCGAAGTGGATCGTCGCCGAAGGCGCAGACTCGCTCGCGTTGAGCCGCAGCGTGCCGGTCAAGAAGGCGCTGGACGACGCCATGATCGCGCTCTATCAGAATGGCGAGCGGTTGATGCCCGGCAACGGCTATCCGATGCGCCTCTTGTTGCCGGGCTACGAAGGCAACATGAACGTCAAGTTCCTGCGGCGCTTGAAGCTCGTCGAGCAGCCGGCCATGAGCTATTACGAGACCCGGACTTATTCGCAGGTCCTGCCGAACGGAAAGGCGTTCAGGTTCTACTTCCTGCAGGAAGTGAAATCCTTCATCACGCATCCCTCGCCGGGACTCGCGCTGAGAGGGCCCGGCTTCTACGAGATCTCAGGCATCGCCTACTCGGGCAACGGCCGGATATCGAAGGTGATGGTCTCGGCCGACGGCGGCAAGAGCTGGGGAGAGGCTGCGCTGCAGGCGCCGGTGCTTTCCAAGGCCTTCACGCGGTTCCGCATGCCCTGGCGCTGGGACGGCGGTCCGGCCGTATTGCAGAGCCGCGCGTGGGACGAAGCCGGCAATGTGCAGCCGACCCGCGCCCAGTTCGTGGCCGAGCGCGGCGAAACGAGGAACGTTCCATCCGTCCTCGGCTTCCCGAATCAGCACTACAACAGCCTCACCAGTTGGGCGGTCGACGGCAAAGGGGAGGTGAAACATGTCTACGCGTAGAGTTTCGATCTCCGCCGCGGCGCTTGCCTTGGCGTTCGGTACGGGAGCAGCCTTTGCCGAAAGGCCCAATCTGGGCAGGCCGATCGATCCGTCCGACATCGCGACCTGGGACATCAGCATCCTGCCCGATGGCACCGGCTTGCCGCCGGGCAGCGGTACCTCCGCGCAGGGCGCTCCGGTCTTCGCGCAGAAGTGCGCGCTGTGCCACGGCGAAAACGGCAAGGGCGGGGTTGCCGCCCCGGTGGTGGGCGGCGGCCCGCTCGACCGGATCGAGGCGGTAAAGACCATCGCCAACTTCTGGGGTTATTCCACCACGGTCTTCGACTTTATCCGGCGCGCGATGCCGTGGCAGCAGCCGAGGACGCTCAGCAACGACGAAGTCTATGCGCTCACCGCCTACATCCTCGCGCTGAACAAGCTGATCGGCGACAGCGACGTGATGAACGCCAGGACATTGCCGCAGGTGAAAATGCCCAACCGGGATGGATTCATCATCCGCTTTCCCGACAAGATCTGACCAGCGCAGCACACCCCGATTCTTCCGCAGCAGATTCCGCCCAGGAGAAACGCGATGCGCTACGAGCTGTATTACTGGCCCTCCATTCAGGGCCGCGGCGAATTTGTCCGGCTTGCGCTGGAGGACGCCGGCGCCGATTACGTGGACGTCGCCCGTGGAGGAAAAGGGATGCCGGCCATGATGCGTTTCCTGGAGGACGAGTCGCTTGCGTGCCCGCCGTTCGCACCGCCTTTCCTCAAGGCCGGCAAGCAGGTGATCGCGCAGACGGCCAACATCCTGCTGTTCCTCGGGCCGCGTCTCGGCCTCGCGCCGAAAAGCGAAGCCGGCCGGCTCTGGGCGCACCAGCTGCAGCTCACCATCGCCGACTGGCTGGTCGAAGCCCACGACACCCACCATCCGATCGGCGCCGGGCTGTACTACGAGGATCAGAAGCCCGAAGCGAAGCGGCGCGCCGCAGCCTTCACCGCCGAGCGCCTGCCGAAGTTTCTCGGTTACTTCGAGCAGGTCATCGCGCGCAATCCGGGCCGGGCCGGCTGCCTGGCGGGCAGGGGAGTGTCCTACGTCGATCTGTCGCTGTTCCAGGTGATCGCCGGCCTGCGCTACGCTTTTCCGCGCGCGATGGCGAGGCTGGAGCGCAAGCATCCGCGCGGGGTCGCGCTGCATGGCCGCGTCGCGGCGCGGCCCCGCATCGCCGCCTATCTGGCTTCAAAGCGCCGCATTCCTTTCAACCAGCAAGGCCTCTTCCGGCATTACCCGGAACTCGACGCGTAGGCGGAAAAATCCGGCGCGGGAGATCCGCCCGCTCTGCGACACTGCGGCCGGTTCGCGGCGTATCACTTCAAGGCGAAGGACCTGCGCGCCATCGACCGCGATAACGCGCCAGGCTGCCACCGTTGCTGAAGGCGTAAGCCTCGATCCGAAGGACTGCGCAAAAAAAAGGACCCGATTCGGGTCCTTTTTCATTTGCTGCGGGAAGGGTTCTCAGCGTATTGCTATCTCACTTGTTCCGCCTTCACCTCGAATACCGCATGCCTTACGGCCGTGTGACCGTAGTCGCACCAAGATTGACCGCACTCTGCGCGAGCAGCCTGCCGTTGATCGATGCGAGATTCCCGAACGTGATCGCTGTCTGACCCAGGATAATTCCCTTAAAGTTC
>JBGPYQ010000081.1:0-13686 GCA_041493345.1 Gammaproteobacteria bacterium
GCGCTTGCCGGCATTGAAGGAAATCTCCTCGAGCAGCTTCTCCATCACCGTGTACAGCCGCCGCGCGCCAATGTTCTTGGTCTTCTCGTTGACCGCCCAGGCGATCTCGGCCAGGCGCCGGATCCCGTCCGGCATGAATTTGAGATCGACTTCCTCGGTCGCGAGCAGCGCCTGGTACTGGCGCGTCAGGCAGGCATCGGTCGCCGTGAGGATTCTCTCGAAATCCCCGACCGTAAGCGAATCGAGTTCGACACGAATGGGAAAACGCCCCTGCAATTCCGGGATCAGGTCCGAAGGCCTGGAGAGATGGAATGCTCCGCTCGCGATGAACAGGATGTGGTCGGTTTTCACCATTCCGTATTTGGTCGAGATAGTGGTGCCCTCCACGAGCGGCAGCAAATCCCGCTGCACGCCCTGGCGCGAGACGTCGGCCCCGGCCATCTCGCCGCGGCTCGCGATCTTGTCGATCTCGTCGAGGAAGACAATGCCGTTCTGCTCCACGTTGGAAAGCGCCTTTGCGCGAAGGTCCTCGTCGTTCACGAGGCGCGCCGCCTCTTCGTCGACGAGCATCTTCATGGCCTCTCGAATCTTCATCCGGCGCATCTTCTTTCTGCCGCCTCCCAGGTTCTGAAACATCCCCTGAATCTGCTGGGTCAGCTCCTCCATCCCCGGCGGGGCGAAGATTTCCATTTGCGCCTGCGGCGTCGCAACCTCGATGTCGATCTCCTTGTCGTCGAGCTCGCCCTCGCGCAGCTTCTTGCGGAATTTCTGCCGCGTGGCCGATTCGTCCTCGCTCCCGGACCGGGCGAGGGTACCCGAATCAGTGCCGTCGAACGAATCCGGGCGGCGCGCCGGCGGCAGCAGGACATCGAGCACGCGGTCCTCGGCGGCATCCTCGGCGCGGCGCCGCACCTTTTTTGTTGACGCTTCGCGCGCGTCCTTTATTGCGATCTCGACCAGGTCACGTACGATGGTATCGACGTCCCGGCCGACATAGCCGACTTCCGTGAATTTGGTCGCCTCGATCTTGATGAAAGGCGCGTCGGCGAGCCGCGCCAGGCGCCGCGCGATCTCGGTCTTCCCGACCCCGGTCGGCCCGATCATCAGGATGTTCTTGGGCGTGATCTCCTGGCGCAAGGGCTCGGCCACCTGCTGCCTGCGCCAGCGGTTCCTGAGGGCAATCGCCACGGCGCGCTTGGCGCGCGTCTGGCCGATGATGTGCTTGTCCAGCTCGTGGACAATTTCTTGTGGGGTCATCTGGGACATGGGAAAACCTCATTAACCGCGGAGACGGCACCGAGAAAATCCAGTGACGGAGTGTTCCGTTCTCCGTGCCTCGGTGCCGCGGTGGCTAGACTGTCATTCCAAAACCTCTACGAACAGGTTTTGGTTGGTGTAGATGCACAGATCGGCGGCAATCAACAGCGACGCGCGGACTATCTGCTCGGCGTCCAGCTTCGTGTTTTCAAGCAGCGCCCGCGCCGCCGCCTGCGCGTAGGGACCTCCCGAGCCAATCGAAACCATGCCGAACTCCGGCTCGAGCACATCGCCCGTGCCGGTAATGATGAGCGAGGTCTCCCGGTCGGCCACCGCCAGCATCGCCTCCAGGCGCCGCAGCATCCGGTCGGTACGCCAGTCCTTGGCGAGTTCCACCGCCGACCGAAGCAGGTTTCCCTGGTGCTTGTCGAGCTTGGCCTCGAATCGCTCGAACAAGGTGAAGGCGTCGGCGGTCCCTCCGGCAAAGCCGGCGAGAATACGGTCATGGTACAGGCGCCGCACCTTGCGCGCGCTCGCTTTTACGACAATATTTCCCAAGGTCACCTGCCCGTCTCCCCCGAGGGCGACTTTGCCGTCGCGGCGAACCGAAACTATCGTTGTGCCGTGGAACTGTTCCATGTGCTGATTCCGAGGGAGAGTGAGCATTCCTGCGAGAGACCCGCAGCCGAAGCTACTTGCGCGGGATGATGCGGGCGATCGCCCCAATGCCCACGACGCGGAACAGCGCGTGGATGAGCTCGCTGGCACCCCGGATCTGGATCGTGGTGCCCGCCTGGTGCGGCTTCGCCAGCACTTTGAGCATGAGACCCGCCGTTATGAAATCGACGCGTCTTACCCTTGTCATGTCAATGACCATCATCTGGTTCGAAGCCGCCCAGTCCTGCAGCTGGATAGCAAGGGCTTCATCCGCGCCTACAAGCTCCCCGGAGAGAACCAGCGCGTGGTCGGCCGCTTCGCCCGGACCATCTTCACCGGTTCGCTCCGTGAGCGTCGATGCGCCGGTCTCCCAGGAGGGCGGCGACACTTCGAATGTTACAGCGTAATTTATGGCCGCTTCCTCGAACTTGTCCTTGGGTCCGAGCAGCCGGTAGACGTCGATCAGCAGTTCCCAAATCGCGCGATCCGTTTCAACCCTCCCCGGCCGGCAGCCTTCTTCGAGCAGTTGCAAGAGCTGCGTCTCGCCGGTGAACATGATTTCCTTGCCCTCGCCGCGGATGGAATGCAGTACTTCACGAAAATATCGGCAGCCGGCCGCATCCACGCCCTGCAGTTTTCTGCAGTCCACTCGCACGGATTGCCGCCCCTCGGCGGCGGCCCGCAGATTTTCAAGCTCCGGCGCGCTTGCCTCGGACAGCGTCCCCGTGAGCGCGCAATAGCCGCTGCCTCCCGTCGCCAGCGCGGGATCCGGCTGTCGCTCGGCCTCGGTCCACACCGGCGGCGAGCGCTCGAACTTCACCGCGAAATCGAGCGCGAGAGCCTCGAACTCCTCCCTCTTTCCGAGATGCTGGTGCAGATCGAACAGCATCAGCCACGCCTGCTGCGCCGAAGCTCCAGGATCGTCTTCGAGCACCGAGCGCGACAATGTGGCGAGTGCCTCATCCACATGTCCGTTTGCGAACAGGATCGCCGCTTTCTCGATGACCGGCGCGGTACTGACCGTTTCCGCCATCTTCTCGATACGGGTCGTCGAATCCGGCCCTCCCTGGTCGTCGGGCGCGGCGGGTGGCTGTCGCATTGGCGCCGGGGATTGCGCTGCCGCCCTGCTCGCCGGTGGGGCGGGCGCAACGGCCGAATTCTTTCCTGGCGGGGAAAGCACGGGAGGACTCGATATTGGAGCTAGGGCCGCCCAATCGATCTGGAGCGGGTCTGCTGGCGGTTTTCCCTGCGGGGCAAGCTCGGGAGACGCCGCTCTCGATATGGGCGCGGGTGCTTCCCATTCGATCTGGTGCGGGTGTGCCGGCGACGCGGACTGGGCGGGGGGCGGCTGCACGCGCGCAGGCTCCGATACCGGCGGAGGGGTATAGGTGCTGAAATCGAGGGAAGCCTCATCCCCCGCAAGCGCAGTCTCGTCCGGCTTCCCGCCGGGACTCGCGGGCTTTGGGAGAGAAGAGTTTGGAGCGGCCGGCCGTGTATTTCCGGCCTTGCCCTTGTCCGCCTCGCTCTCGCGCTTCCTGAACGGCAGCTCGATATTTTTGCCAAAGATGCGCACGGGAAACTTTCCGTTGCCGGGGGATTCCTTGTCGAAACCTGGGACGGGTTTTTCTTGTATCACAATTGCGCGATTCAGCGCAATTGGCCGCCTGTCTCCGGCGTGGCCTGCGGACCATGATTTTCGATCGCAGTGCGGCTACTGGTTATCTTTCTTTTCCGTGGAGCCGTTCACGCCTGGCCGGCAGTGGCGCGACCTCCGAACAATGCCACCCCCGCGCCCACAGCGGCCATGGCGCACACGATCATCGCACCGGAGGGCAAGTCCAGCCACAACGACGCGAGCAAGCCGCCGGCATAGCCAAGCACGCCGACAAGATAGGCGATGATGTAGCGACGGCGGCGCGAATAATAAGTCGCCAGGGCCGGCATCACGAGCGTTACAAAAACCAGGTACAACCCGACCAGCTGCACTGACATGGTCACGGCGCACGCGAACAACAGGTAAAAGCCGGTCCTGCCGAGCCGCTCGCCCAGCCCGAACCAAACCGCAAGAATCGCTGCAGTGATCAGGGCCAGCAGCGGAATCCGCGCTGCATTTACCCAAAGGATCTGGCCGACCAGCAGCTCCTTGAGGTGCTCGCCGCCGTGAGGGTTCCCCGCAAGCAAAAGGATGGCTGCGCTTGAGCCAAGCACGAATACCACGCCGATAATCGCTTCCTGGACCTCCGGCCAGCGCCGTTCGGTCCAGGTCAAAAGCACCGCGCCCGCGATGGCCGCGGAGAGCGCCGCGATCTGCACCGCGACGCCGGTGGGTTCCCAGCCAAGGTAATCGGCAAGGATCACGCCGACCCCGGCGATCTGCGCCACCGCGAGATCGATGAAAACGATCCCGCGCTGGAGCACCTGCATCCCGAGCGGCACGTGGGTCGCGGTCACCAGCAGGCCCGCGACGAACGCCGGCCACAGAATGCCGAAGCTCGCCCAGTCGAAATTCATTTCACGGTCGCGAGCAAACGGGCAATCGTATCGTCGAACAATCCGAACAGATCCCTCGCCTTGTCCGATCCGCCGACTGTGTAGGGCAGCATCAGGGTGGGAATCTTGGCGCGATCGGATAGGAATTCGGCGGCTTTAGGACTGTTATAGGCGGAATAAACGACGACCTTCGCGGGATCGCGCTTCATCCTCTCAACCAGCTCTGCGAGATGCGCGGGCGTCGCAGGAAGACCGGGTTTGGGTTCGAGGCTTCCCGTTTCGCGCATGCCCGCCCAGTTGATGAAATACGACATGTCTTTATGGTACACGACGACCGGAACGCCCTTGAGCCGCGCGGCCTGCTGTTCCCAGCGCGAGAGCGCCGCTCGCCAGCGTTCGCGAAAAGAATTCGCGCGCGCTTTGAAGGCGTCGGCGTTCGCAGGATCAAGCTGCACGAGCCGCTCGGTGAGCGCGTCGGCAACCCTGGCGATGTTGCGCGGGTCGAGATGGATATGTGGGTTGCCCGATGCGTGAATGTCCCCCAACGAACGATCTATGGTTCTTGGGATTTCGATCTTCGCCACGTACTGAGACGCTTCGAAGTATCCCGGCGCGCCGAGCTGGATTCGGTTGTTCCCGCTCTGCGTGAGGAGCAGCGGCAGCCATCCGATTTCCAGTTCAGCACCGGTGCAAACCAGTATATCGGCGGAGCGGACACGGGCAATGAGACTCGGGCGTGCTTCGATCCGGTGCGGGTCCTGCAACGCGGTCGTGGCGGAGTAAATGAAGGCCTTGTCCCCCGCCAACTCCTGCGCGAGCGCACCCCACTCCGGCTCGCAGGTAAAGATGTTGAGCGCCGCCAGGGTCGGCGACGCGACGGCGATCAGGCCCAGTGAAGCAAGGATTTTCAAGGTCGTTCTCATGCTTGTATCCTCAGAATTTGTGTGCGCCGTGCGCGCCCATGCTCATGATGTATTGCAGGAACACCTGGTTGTCGGTAACGTCGGAGCGCGATTTATCTTGCGCGAGCTGCAGCCGGATGCGGCTGAACTCGCTCCCGCTCCAGTCGATCATCAGGGTGTTGCGCGTCGGATTGTGCTTGGCGAGGATCGGGAAATCCGCTGCGGTGAGCGCGCCCGAATCCACGAGACCGATCGCTGTCTTGCCGGCATTCAGCCTGTCGTAGCGGTAGCCGACTCGCCACTGCGGCATGAACTGGTACACGCCCTGCAGATACAACCCTGACTGCGCGGAGGTAAATCCGCCGGTCTGCGGGCCAACCGAGGCGGTCGTGGAGTCGAAGGCGAGATCACCGTTCTCGCGGCGGCGGAAGTACTCGCCTTGCAGCTTGAAGTTTGTGTAAGTCGGGTTGTGGTTCGGCGCCCATTTCAGGATTCCGGAGAGCGCCCACAGCCGGCTCTTGCCGCTGAAGCTGTTGGTGACGGGCGTGCCGGCGGAGTCGAGGTCGTCGTAGGTACGGTCCTGATGAGAGGTCGCAAGATACGACAGGCCCGCCTGCCAGGCAGTGCCGCTTCCGATATCGCCGCCGACGTGGGTGAAAAAGTTGCCCGAGCCGAAGCCGTTCTTGCTGCGTCCTCCCTCGGGCCCGCCCGGGAACTGGCGTCCGCGCCCCGCCTCGACGCCCACATCGAAATAGAAATCGGTCGGCGCCACCCATTTCAACTGGATCCCGTCATCGCCGAGCTGGTTGCCGAGAAATACCTTGTTGGCAAGCGGCGCGTCGGTGAAGTCCCACGCATGGGCGTGAATCTCGTTGAGGTAGCCTATGCTCGAGAAGAAGCGTCCTGCTTTGGCCGTGAAGCCGTAGGAGAGACCGAGCGTCTGCACGTAGGCTTCCTCGATTTCGGCTTCGTTCTCGGGCGTGAGCGCGATGATCGCGGTGCCGCGAAAGTGGGGGTCGATGTTCGCCGAGATCGCGAGCTCCGACTCGCCGAGGCTCAAGCCGCGATTGGGCGGGCTTACTCCGCCGTTCGTCGGAACGAATCCGTTGATCTTGAACCCTGCCGGATCCTGCGAAAGATTTCCGTAAGTCCCGTTCAGGATCAGGGAAACGCCTGGATTGAAGGCGTTCTCTCCGGCGGGGCGGCTGGAGGCCTGAATCGCCCCCTGTTCTGCTTCCTGCACGCGTTTGTCAAGCTGCCTGACTTGCTCGCGCAAAGCCTTCAGCTCGTCTTGCGTCTGCGCCGTCGCAACTTGTGTTAATCCCAGCGCAGCCGCGACGGCGAGCGTTATGACATTTTTCTTCAACAATTTGTCTCTCCTGTTTGTGCGATCGCGACGCGCCCCGATGAGCGCTCGCGAACACCCCCGCCTCACGAAGCGAGGCGGAGCCCTAAGCGACAGAACTAGGAGAGCAGAGGCGGCGCGCGCGAATCGAATGCGATCCGCGGCGGGAACGGCAGGGGGAGAACAACCGGCGGAACCGCCGGCAGAGCGATTCGAGGCAGATTGACCTCGAGCGCGGTGGCCGGCAGCGCGCTGTCGACCGCGTGATACGCGATGCATTGTTCGGCCGGATGATTGAGCGGCGGCGCACCCTTATCGCCGCGCCGGGCGGCGGCAAGGTCGCGCCCCAGGTGCGAGAACGCATGCAACTGCGCCGCCTGCTGCGCGAACAGCACGGCGAGGGCGATGAGCAGATGACGCAGGCTGCGAGTCATTGCAATGAATGGGGCCCGGGCGCCCAGTGTACTGCAAACCCCGAGAGAAAATGCAAGCCCGCCGCGCCATCGGCCGCCGGCGCCGCGAAGCGAGCCGCGCGCGCTCCAGCGCCTGGTCTTTCACTCTCCGTAAAGCTTCTGCTTCTGCTCCCGGCGCGCCTGGGCCTCGATGGAGAGCGTAGCGGTGGGCCGCGCGAGCAGCCGCGGCACGCCGATCGGTTCCTCCGTCTCCTCGCAATAACCGTAGCTGCCATCCTCTATGCGGCGCAGGGATTCGTCGATCTTCTTGAGCAGCTTTCGCTCCCGGTCGCGAGTGCGCAGCTCGAGCGCGTATTCTTCCTCGATCGTTGCCTGATCGGTGGGATCGGGCTCCAGCTCGTGCTCGCGCAGATGCTCCGAAGTGAGGCCGGCTTTTTCCAGCAGCTCTTTTTGCATCGCGCGCAGGCGCTCGCGGAAAAACGCGAGTTGCTCGACGTTCATATACTGCGACGCGGGCGCGCGCAGCAACTGGGCCTCGGTCAGGCCGCCCTTTTTCTCCGGATTTTTCTCCGCAGGCTGGGTCTTCGCCGTGTCGGCCGATTTGCCGGCTCTCGCCAGCAGCTTTTTCACTACGCTTCCACCAGACATTGTTTCAACCCCCTGATGAATAGTTCCTGCGGCAGCTTCCTGCCGATGAACACCATGGTGCTCGACCGCTTTTCGTCCTTGCCCCAGGAACGGCCCACGTCGCCGCCCATCAGCATGTGTACCCCCTGAAATATTACCCGGTGCGCGTTGCCTTTCATATAGAGCACCCCCTTGTAGCGCAGCATGTCCGGACCGTAGATCTGAACCACCCCCGAAAGAAATTCCTCGAGCTTGGCGTTGTCAAATGGCCGGTCCGAGCGGAACACGAAGGAACTGACATGTTCGTCATGCTCGTGGTGCTCGTTTTCGAGGAAGTCCGGATCGAGCTCGAGAACGGCGTTCAGGTTGAATCCGCGGATATCGAGAATGTCCCCGATCGGCGTATTGCCGAAGTGCACGGTCTTGATCGGCGCGCGCGGGTTCATTTTCACCAAGCGCCTGCGCAGCGTCTGCTGCTCCCCCTCCGAAACGAGATCGGTCTTCGACAAGAGGATCCGGTCGGCGAAGCCGACTTGCTCCTGGGCTTCGTGGAATTCGTCCAGCTGCTTCGGCGCGTGCTTGGCGTCCACCAGGGTGATGACACTGTCGACCAGGTAGTAGTTGCCGATTTCCCCGTCGATGAAGAAAGTCTGCGCCACCGGGCCCGGGTCGGCCATCCCGGTGGTTTCGATGATGACTCGTTCAAAATCGAGCTTGCCTGCGTCCCGCCGTTGCCGGAGATCCCCCAGGATGCGTATGAGGTCGCCGCGCACGGTGCAGCAGACGCAGCCGTTGTTCATCTCGATGATCTGCTCGCTCGTGTCATTGAGCAGGAGTTCGCTGTCCACACCCGCTTCGCCGAACTCGTTTTCGATGACGGCGATCCGGTGGCCGTGCTGCTCCTTCAGGATGCGGTTGATGAGCGTCGTCTTGCCGCTGCCTAAAAATCCGGTGAGTATCGTCACCGGAACCATGTTGTCTTGCGTTGACATGCTCTCCTTGATCGGTGCTTGAATTCCCCGGACCCGGGAAATAAGCTTCGAGGGCCCGAATTCAGGAAATTCCGGCGCCCCGCCCCGAAAAAATGGCGCATTAGAGCACGCCCGGATGACACGCGCAACCCTGCCTGCGCCGACGAAAGCCCTCGCCTCGCCCGGCACCTAGCGCCTCTCCAGCAGCAAGCCTTTCAGGTATTCCCCTTCCGGAAACTCGATCAGCACCGGGTGGTCGGGAGCCGCGGTAAAACGCTCCCGCAGCATGAGCGGGACGCCGGCGTCCGCCGCCGCGCCGGCGACGATTTTCTGGAACAGCTCGGGCGAGATTCCCCCCGAGCAGGAAAAAGTCGCGAGCAGGCCCCCGGGCCGCAACAGCCGCAGCGCATTCAGATTGATGTCCTTGTAGCCCCGGGCCGCGCGCTCCGCGTCCTTTGGAGTCGGTGCAAACTTGGGCGGATCGAGAACGATCAGGTCGAATTGCCTGCCGTCATCGCGCAGCTTGCGCAGCGCACCGAACACGTCGGCTTCCAGCCACTGCGCACGGCTCGCGTCGAATCCGTTGAGGGCGAAGTTGCTCCTGCCCATCGCCAGCGCCGGAGCCGAACTATCGATGGACAGCACGGAGCGCGCGCCGCCGGCGAGCGCCGACAGCGTGAATCCCCCCGTGTAGCAGAAGCAATTGAGCACGTCCCGGCCGCGGGCGAGCCGCCCCACGCGCCGGCGGTTGTCGCGCTGGTCGAGGTAGAACCCGGTCTTCTGTCCTGCCACGACATCCACTTCATATTTGAGCCCATGCTCAAAAATCTTCACTGGCCTGTCGAACTCCGGGCCTGAGATCGGCCCGGCGCGCGGCGCCAGGCCTTCGAGTTCGCGGACATCGGCGTCCGAGCGTTCGTAGACGCGAACACAGCCGCTTTGCTCGCGCAGAATATCGATCAGCGCCTCGCGCCATCGCTCGCTTCCCGCCGACATCAATTGCACGACCAGAGCATCGGCGTAACGGTCGGCGATGAAGCCGGGCAGGCCGTCCGACTCGCCATGGACAAGCCGCAGCGCATCGGTCTCCTGCGCAGGAATTGCGGCGCGCCGAATCGCGAGCGCGGCCAGGATCTTCCTTCGGAACGAGTCCGGACCGGGGACCTCGGCTTCATCGAAGCTCCACACCCGGGCGCGGATCTGCGAGGACGGGCTGAACGCCGCCCAGGCAAGAAAACGGCCGTCGGCCGCGCACACCTGCACCGTGTCCCCGCTCGCCGGTGGATTCTGCGTCGCGCCGATCGCCCCGGAAAAAATCCATGGGTGGCGCCGCGCGAGCGAGCGCTCGCGTCCCGCCTTCAGCATGAGGCGGGGTACGCCCGGCATGTGCCGCGTCAAGCTCAAGTTGGCTCAGACCCAGCAGGCAACGCCGAGAGCGGGGGCGCGCGGTCCGGAGGACTGGTTCAAGGCTTTCTCGCTGGCGCCGCTGCCTTCTTTTTCGCGCGCGGGTGGGCGGCGTCATAGGCTTTGGCCAGGTACTGAAAATCAAGATGCGTGTACACCTGCGTCGTGGAGATGCTCGCGTGCCCGAGCATGTCCTGCACGGCGCGCAAGTCGCCGGATGACTGAAGCACGTGCGTGGCGAACGAATGCCTCAGCACGTGAGGATGCACCTGCGCCGTCACGCCGAGCTTTTTTCCCCACCGCGTGAGTCGCTGCTCCACCACGCGCGGCGAGATACGCTCGCCCCGCGCGCCGACGAAAAGCGCGCGCTCTTCCGGCCGCGCGAGCCTTGCCCGTGCCTCGAGCCAGGCGCGCAGCGCCTCGATGGCCTTGGCCCCGACGGGCACTTTGCGGGTTTTCCTGCCCTTGCCGGTGACGGTCACTTCGGCCTCGGCGATCAGCCCCCGGGCTTCGTGCAGATCCAGGCTTACGAGTTCCGCTAACCGGAGGCCGGAGGAGTACAGCAATTCGAACATGGCCTTGTCGCGAATTTCCCGGTCGTCCTCGGGGACGCCGTCGAGGAGTTGGGCGGCGGCGTCGGGCGAGAGCACGCGAGGCAGCGCCTTGGCGCCCTTCGGCGCGCGCACGCCGGCGCAAGGGTTTGAAGCGTAGCCGCGATGCCGGGCGAGCCAGGCAAAAAATCCGCGCCAGGCCGAGAGCATCCGGGCGAGAGTCTTGCCGGACAAACCCCTGGCGTGCAGTCGCGTGATCGCGCCCCGCACCGCCTGGGAATGGATGCGCTCGAGCGGCAATCCGCCTACCGCCTCCAGCAGCGCCAGAATATCGCGTCCGTAGTTCGACTTCGTGTGCGGCGAGAGCCGCCGGGCGGTTTCGAGGTTTCCGAGAAACTCGTCGAGCAGCTTTCGGCGGGGATCTTCGCTTCGTGTCATCCCCGATTGCGGGCCGCTAGACAAACCTGAGCAGGGCAGCGCTTACATAATCACCCAGGCGCTTGAGGTAAAGCGTCCCCATTTCCGGATAGAAGCGCAGCACATCCTCGCTTCCCAGCGCAAGCATGCCGAAGCATTCCTTGTCCCTGAGAGGCATATGGGCGACCGAGCGCACGCGCGACGCACTTTCGCCGAACCAGGCCGCAGCTTCCGGATTTCCGCTCGGCCCGCAGTAGGGTTGCGCCATGGCGGCCGCGTACTGCCTGAACTCTTCGCTTGCCGGGAGGAATTCAGCCTCGTCCCCCGACCCGCGCCAGGTCCTGAGCGCCGCGTGCGGCACGGCGAAATCCTCCCTCAGGTGGTAGAACAGCGCGGACAACAAGCCTTGCAGGTCAGGCGCAGGCATCAGGGCGAGGCACAGCCGGTGCATTTTTTCGCTGATGGCGTCGTTCTCTTCGCCGATCTGCAGCAGTTCCGCGAGCCGCGATTCGAGCGCCTTGTTCTTCTCCCGCAACGAAAGCACCTGGCGATCCGAGATCGGGATCGCGCGCCCGCCCTGGGGATGGGGAGTGTAGATCTCGGAGAGCATGTCGGCATGCCGTTCGAAGAAGTCCGGATTTTCCCGCAGATAGCGCGCGACGTCGTCAGCTTCCAAGCTCGATCTCTCCCTCGAATACGGCGACGGCGGGGCCCGTCATCCAGACCGCGCAGTTTAGATCATTCTCCCCGCCCTGCCAGCGTATCGTCAATTCCCCGCCGCGCGTGGTGACCCGAACCGTGTCCTCGAACAATCCCTGCCGGGCACCGGCAACAACCGCGGCGCAGGCGCCCGTGCCGCAAGCGAGCGTCTCGCCTGCGCCCCGCTCCCATACCCGCAGCCGTACATGCCTGCGGTCGAGCACCTGCATGTATCCCGCATTGACCCGCTGCGGAAATCGCGCGTGGCGCTCGATCAACGGCCCTTCAGTCGTCACGGGTGCTGAATCCACGTCCGCGACCGTCTGCACGGCGTGCGGATTGCCCATGGAAAGCACGGCGACTCGCACCGTGCGGCCCGAGACTTCCAGCGGCCACGTCAAAGGGGGGAAAGGGCGATTTTGTCGACCGGCGCAACTCCGGAGCGATCGAAAGGTACGCGCTCAGGCTCGAACACCGGAGCGCCCATATCGACGCTCACCTGCCCGTCCGTTTCCAGGCGCGGAACGATCAGTCCTGATAGCGTCTCGACGCGGATTTCGTTCTTGCTCGTGAGCCCCTTGTCGTGCACGAAACGCACGAAGCAGCGCGCGCCGTTGCCGCACTGTTCGACTTCTCCGCCGTCGGCGTTCCAGATGCGGTAGCGGTAATCGGCGTCGCTGCGTTGGGGCTTTTCCACGAGCAACACCTGATCGCAGCCGACGCCGAAATGCCGGTCTGCGAGCCGCTTCGCGAGCTGCGGTGTCATTTCGATGCGCCGGCTAACGCCGTCGATCACGACGAAATCGTTGCCGGCCCCTGCATCTTGGTGAATTTGAGTCGCATCAGTGCTCTAAGTACCCGCTCTCGGCGGCCGTCCCGTTGATATAATAATGATATCAGACAGTCAACACAGGCCACGACCCATGACCGCAAAGCGTATTGCGACCAAACGCAAGCAACCCGCCGCCGCCGGCATCCTGCTGCGCTACCGCGATAAGGACACCGCCTACGGCGTCACGCGCAAGACCACCACCCGGCTCGCCCAGACCCTCGGGCTGTCCGAAACGCAGGTCGTCCACGTCGCGCTGGCGAACCTCGCGCGGCAGACACTGCCACGCTACGAACCCGACGACGGCCCGCTCACCCAGCAGCAGATGGACGAGATCCGGCGGCTGCAGCCGCCTGGCCGCATGAAGGTGAAAGAAAGCCTCTTCTGATGGCGGAAGCCGGCCCCGGCTGGTTTCCCGCCCCACGTCCTGGGGACATCGTCTGGTGCCGGTATCCCCAAAGTCAACGCTCCGAGCCAGGCTCGAAGGCCCGTCCGGCACTGGTGCTGCGGGTCGGCGAAAACCAGGGACATCCGGTGGTCGAAGTCGCGTATGGAACGAGCCAGAAGGTCAATATGCTTTACGCCGGCGAGTTCGCGATTACCCCTACCGATCAGGCCGCCTATGAGGCCGCCGGCCTGAGCTACCCGACCAAGTTCAACCTCGGCGAAACGTTTGAGCTCGATTTCAACGACGAGTGGTTTGCCGTCCCGCCCGGGACCCCACACGGCCAGACACCCAAGCTCGGCGTGCTGCACCCGAGCCTCGTGCGTCGCGCGAAAGCGGCGTTCGATGCCGCGGCCGGAACCGGCCGAACGTAACCCGCGCCACGGTTGCTGTGCATGCCAACCCCTTAATACCACTTGGCCTCACCCGGTGGTCGGGTCTTGAAGCGCTTGTGGGTCCAGAAATACTGCTCGGGCATTTCGCGCACGCGGTCCTCGATAAACGCATTCATGCGGCGCGCGTCGGCGGCATCGTCATCGGAGGGAAAATTTTCCCAGGCCGGATAGCAGTGCAGCTCGTATCCTGCCCCGCCCGGCAGCATGCGCGTCACGCAGGGCACGACGCGCGCGCCCGTGATTCGCACCATCCTCGACAGCCCGCTCACCGTCGCCGCGGGCAC
>JBGPYQ010000155.1:0-7872 GCA_041493345.1 Gammaproteobacteria bacterium
CGTCGGGCTGGAGAACGCGCTCGACTTGCCGCACGCGGCGACGCTGTGCGGAGCCTGCTCGGTCGTCTGCCCGGTGATGATCCCGCTGCCCGAGTTGCTGAGGAAACTGCGCGAGAAGCAGGTGGACCGCGGCCTGCGCCCCTGGACTGAGATCGCTGCATTCCGGCTGTGGTCGTGGACGGCGCGGCACCCGCGCCTGTACGCGTTGGCGATGGCGATCGCGGCGCGGTTCCTGCGCGCCATGGCGAATGGCGACGGCATGATCCGCGTGCTTCCGTTCGGCGCAGAGTGGACCCGCGGGCGGTTTTTCCCCGCGCCGAGATCGGGCAAAACCTTTCGTGCGCTCTACAAGACGCGCGCGTGGCGCAAAGGGGGCAGAAAATGAACCCCGCGCCGGGAAGCCGAAGCGGTTTCGGCGCAAGGCGTGGCGATTACAGCCATCCCGCCTTGCGGAAACGGAAAAAAAGCGTGGCGTCGATCAGCACCATCGCGCCGACCGCGAGCGGATAACCGAGCAGCCAGTCGAGCTCCGGCATGTGCTTGAAGTTCATGCCGTAGACTCCAGCGATCATGGTCGGCACCGCGACCAGCGCGGCATAGGCCGCGAGCTGCTTCGTGGTCTCGTTTTCCTGCAGCGTGATCATCGACAGATTGACCGAAATCGCGGTGATCACCATGTCGCGCTGGCTGTTGATCGACTGGTTGATGCGCACCAGGTGGTCGTAGACGTCGCGGTAGTACTCCTGCATGCCGGTGCACACCTGCGGCACGCGGCCGCCGTAGAGCTTGCCCACGCCCTCCAGCAGCGGCACGACCGCGTGCTGCAGCGTCATCAGCTTCTGCTTGAGGGCGTACAGCGCCTCGATGTTGGCGCGCGGCGAGCTGCCTGCGAAGATGCGCTCCTCGACCCGCTCCAGCTCGTCTTCGAGGGCGTCGAGCACGGGAAAGTAGCGGTCGACGACGGCGTCCATCAACGCGTAGAACACGAAGCCCGCTCCATGCTTGAGCAAGTCGGGCTCGCGCTCACAGCGCGCGCGCACCGCCGCAAAGCCCGGCTCGGCGTGGTTGCGCGCCGAGAGCACGTAGTTCCTGCCGACGAAAAGATCGACCTCGCCGACCTTGAGCTCTTCGCCGGTGACCTCGATGTTATGCAGCACGGTGAACAGCGAGTCGCCATACTCGTCGATCTTGGGCCGCTGGTGGCCGTGGCGCGCGTCCTCGACCGCGAGCTCGTGCAGCCCGAACTCGCGCTGCATGGCGGCGAGTTCCCCGGCATCCGGATCCTTGAGCCCGACCCAGACGAAGCACTCGGGCCGGGCGACGTAGTTGCTGATTTCCTCCGTGGTGATTTCCGCGAGTTTCTTGCCGTCCTGATAGGCGACGCAGTTGACCAGCATGGGACTCTCCCGATTGTCGGGGAATGATAGGGCACGAAGGCCGGATCGAGAAGGGGCTGTCACGCCAAATGTGACAGTTCCAGACGAACGAGGGGATCGTGTCCCCTCGTTCGTCACGGGGCCATAGGATAAAATGACCTGCTTTACGTTCCGCTGACGCCCAGGGGCCATGCTGAAAATCAGCCGCCGCACCGCCGAACTCGGCACCGAAAACGCCTTCGTCGTCCTGGCCGAGGTGAACGAGCTTGTCCGCCAGGGCAAGGATGTCATCTCGTTCTGCATCGGACAGCCCGATTTCCACACGCCCGCGAACATCCAGGATGCGGCGATCCGCGCGGTCCGCGAGGGCCGGCACGGCTATACGCCCTCGGCCGGCATCGTCGAGCTGCGCGAGGCGGCGGCGCGCTACATGGGCGCGATGCGGGGCCTGCCGATCCGGCCCGAGGACGTGGTGATCGGGGGCGGCGCGAAGCCTTTCATCGCCTACACCATCCTTTCGGTGACCGACTACGGCGTGGGCGACGAGGTGATCTATCCGAACCCCGGCTTTCCGATCTACGAGTCGCAGATCGTCGCGAACGGCGCTGTGCCCGTGCCGCTGCACCTGCGCGAGGCGCGCAACTTCGCATTCGATCCGGCCGAGCTCGAGGCGAAGATCACGCGGAAAACGAAGCTCGTCATCCTCAACTCGCCGCAGAATCCGACCGGCGGCACCCTGACCGGAAAGAACCTCGAGGACATCGCCGCGATCCTGAGGCGGCATCCGGACATCTGGATTTACGCCGACGAAATTTACTCGCAGCTGTGCTACGAGGGCGATTTCCGCTCGATCGCCTCGCTCCCCGGGATGTTCGAGCGCACCGTCATCTCCGACGGCGCCTCGAAGACCTGGGCGATGACCGGCTGGCGCATCGGCTTCGCCGCGAACGCGAAGCTCGCGCCGCAGTTCGTGCGTTGGGTGACGAATACCGAATCCTGCGCCTCGCACATCAGCCAGTGGGCGGCGGTCGAAGCGATCAACGGGCCGCAGGACGAAGCGCGGAAAATGCGCCATTCGTTCCTCGAGCGGCGCGACCTCATCGTCCGCTTGCTCAACCAGGTGCCCGGCGCGAGCTGCAAGACGCCGGGAGGCGCGTTCTATGCCTGGCCGAACGTGACCGAGGCCTGCCGCATGATCGGCGCCGCGGATTCGGAGGAGTTCAGGAAGCGTCTCCTCAACGAAGCCGGCGTCGCGGTGCTCGCCGACATCCACTTCGGCGCGCGCGTGCCCGGCGAAGGCCAGCACATCCGTTTTTCCTATGCCGCCTCCAAAGACGCCATCGAAAAGGGCGTCGCGCGCATGGCGGACTTCATCCGGAAAAATCAGCGGAGAGTGGCGTAATAGCCGTCATTCCCGCGAACGCGGGAATCCAGGGACGTTCCAAAGTCACTGGACCCCCGCTTGCGCGGGGGTGACGAACTAGTCAAATGGCAAGCGAACGCATAGTCGTGGGCATGTCGGGCGGCGTGGATTCGTCGGTCGCCGCGCTGCTGCTCAAGCGGCAGGGATACGAAGTCGTCGGCCTGTTCATGAAGAACTGGGAAGACGACGACGATGACGAGTACTGCTCCACGCGCCAGGACCTGATCGACTGCGCTTCGGTCGCCGACGTCATCGGCATCGAGCTGGAGGCGGTGAATTTCTCCGCGCAGTACAAGGACCGGGTGTTCGCGGAATTCCTGCGCGAGTATTCGGCCGGACGCACGCCCAACCCGGACGTGCTGTGCAACGCCGAGATCAAGTTCAGGGCGTTCCTGGACCGCGCCATGGAGCTGGGCGCGAAGCGCATCGCCACCGGCCACTACGCGCGAGTGACGGAAATGGCCGGACGCTTCGAGCTGCTCAAGGCGCTCGATCTCTCCAAGGACCAGAGCTACTTCCTGCACCGGCTCAACCAGGCGCAACTCTCGCGCGTGATGTTTCCACTGGGAGAAATCAGGAAGTCCGAGGTGCGCAGGATCGCGAAGGACGCGGGCCTGTCCAATTTCGCCAAGCGCGGCTCGACCGGGATCTGCTTCATCGGCGAGCGCCCGTTCCGCGAGTTCCTGAACCGCTATCTGCCGAGGAACCCCGGGGTGATGCGCACGCCCGAGGGCCGGATCGTGGGCGAGCACATCGGGCTGTCGTTCTACACTATCGGCCAGAGAAAGGGCGTCGGCATCGGCGGCTTGAAGGGTTCGGGACGCGCGCCCTGGTACGTCGCCGGCAAGGACCTCGGGAAAAACGAGCTCATCGTGGTGCAGGGCCGCGACCATCCGCTGCTGTTTCGTCCCGGACTGAGGGCGGCTGACCTCGCGTGGGTTTCGGGCAAGGCGCCCGATCCGTCCGGGCCCTACAACGGCAAGACGCGCTACCGCCAGGCCGATGCCGATTGCCGCCTGAGCCGCCTCGCCGGCGATGATCTCGAGATCGAATTCTCCTCTCCCCAATGGGCCGTGGCCCCGGGACAATCGCTAGTCCTGTATCGCGACGCGGTGTGCCTGGGCGGGGGCGTGATCCAGTAAGCCGGGCCGGCGTTCCGCCTCATCTTGTTGCCCGGCGCCGCTATTCACGCGGGACGGTGTCGATGAAAGACGAACGCTCCGAGAGCCTGATCAGTTCGCGCGCGAGGTTGGAATGGCTTTTCTTCCAGCCGAGCTGCGCAAAGCGGAAGTCGAGCCAGCCGAGGCAGGCGCCCACCGCGATGTCGGCGAGCGTGTAGGCGTTGCCCGTGCACCAGGGCTTTTCCCCCAATTCCTTTTCCATCGCATCCAGCCCGCGCGCGACCTTGCCCATCTGGCGCTCGATCCAGGCCGTGCTCTTCTCGCCGGCCTTGCGCGCCTTTTCAAGGCGTGCCAGCACTCCGGCGTCGATCACGCCGTCGGCGAGCGCCTCCCAGCGCCGCACCTCGATGCGCTCGCGGTGGTCGGCCGGGATCAGGCGGGATATCGGTGAAGCATTGTCGAGAAATTCCACGATCACGCGCGAATCGAACAGCGTGGTGCCGTCGTCGAGCACCAGCACCGGCACCTTGCCGAGCGGGTTGAACCGGGGCGTGACCGCGTCCGCTTTCCAAGGATTGTCGGTCTCGAAGTCGTAGTCTATTTTTTTCTCGGCGAGGACAATGCGCACCTTGCGCGCAAACGGGCTGGCGAGCGAACCGATGAGTTTCATTGCGGAAGTGGGCTTGCGGAGAGAACTCGGGGCGATTGGTGCAACGACTGGACAAAATTATAACACGTCACTCAGGCCGGCCCTGAACCGCTGCCGCAGTTGAGGAATCACTTCAGCCTCGAACCAGGGATTCGTTTTCATCCAGAGCCGGTTGCGCGGACTGGGATGGGGCAGCGGAAAAAACTCGGGCAGATACTCGGCGCGCGCGCGCACGGTCCCGGCGAGCGTCTTCTTCCTGCGCCTGGCGAGGTAATACGCCTGGGCGTAACTGCCGATGAGGAGCGTCAGCCGGATGCGCGGCAGCATTGCCCTGAGCTTCGCGTGCCAGTGCGGCGCGCACTCGGGCCGGGGCGGCAGGTCACCCGAGGGGCCCGTTCCCGGATAGCAGAACCCGGCGGGGATGATGGCGATGCGGTCCTCGTCGTAGAACTCGTCGCGGCCCGCGCCCAGCCACTTTCGCAGCAGCTCGCCGGAAGGGTCGTTCCATGGAATTCCGGTCTCGTGAACGCGGCGTCCGGGCGCCTGCCCGACGATCAGCACCCGGGCGGTTGCCGATGCGCGCAGGACCGGCCGCGGCGGATTGGGAAGATGCGCTTCGCAGATCCGGCAGGCGCGCACTTCGGCGAGCAGGCGCTTGAAGGCGGCGGGCTTCACCCGCATGTTAAGATTGACCTCGTCCGTCATACAGTCTCCGTCCATGCCGCTCACGCCGCTGAACGCATTATCCCCTCTGGACGGACGCTATCACAAGCAACTCGAGCCGCTGCGCGTCTATTTCAGCGAGGCGGCCTTGTTCCGTTATCGCATCGCGGTCGAGATCCGCTGGCTGCTCGCGCTCGCGGCCGAGCCGGGCATCGCGGAGATCAAGCCGTTTTCGAAGGCAACGAACGCCGAGCTCGAGCGCATCATCGAAACGTTTTCCGAGGACGATGCCGCGGCGGTCAAGGCGATCGAGGCCGAGACCAATCACGACGTCAAGGCGATCGAATACTGGCTCAAGCGGCGGCTTGCCGGCAATCCGGAAGCGGCGCGCATCGCCGAATTCGTGCATTTCGCCTGCACTTCCGAGGACATCAACAATCTCTCCTACGGCCTGATGCTGAAAGAGGCGCGCGAGCGCGTGCTGCTGCCTGCGTTCGATCGCGTCATCGAAGCTCTCGCAGGGCTGGCGGTGCGGCTCGCCGATGCGGCCATGCTCGCGCGCACCCACGGGCAGCCGGCTTCGCCCACGACGCTCGGCAAGGAGCTCGCGAACGTGGTGCATCGCCTGCGGCGCGCGCGCCGCGGCATTGCCGCGGTGTCGCTCACCGGAAAGATGAACGGAGCGGTGGGCAACTACAACGCCCATGTCGCGGCCTATCCGGATTTCGACTGGGAGCGGTTCGCGCAGCGCTTCGTCGAGTCGCTCGGCCTGGAGTTCAATCCCTATACGATCCAGATCGAGCCTCACGACAGCCTCGCCGAGCAGTTCGACGCGGTCTCTCGCGCCAACACCGTACTGCTCGATCTCGACCGCGATCTCTGGGGCTACGTCTCGCTCGGCTATTTCAAGCAGAAAACCAGGGCTGGCGAGGTCGGCTCATCGACCATGCCGCACAAAGTCAATCCCATCGACTTCGAGAATTCCGAAGGCAATCTGGGTCTCGCCAATGCGCTGCTGCGCCATCTTTCGGAGAAGCTGCCGGTGTCGCGTTGGCAGCGCGATTTGTCGGATTCGACGGTGTTGAGAAACATCGGCGTCGCGCTCGGCCACAGCCTGCTCGCCTGCGAATCCACCCTGAAGGGCTTGGGCAAGCTCGAAGCCGATCCCGCGCGCATGTTGGAGGACCTGGAGGCGAACTGGGAGGTGCTGGCGGAGGCGGTGCAGATGGTGATGCGCCGCCACGGCCTGCCCGATCCCTACGAGAAGCTCAAGGCGCTGACGCGCGGCAAGCGCGTCGACGGGGAAGCGATGCGCGCGTTCATCCGCGGCCTCGCGCTTCCGGACAAGGACAAGAAAAGGCTGATCGAGCTCACGCCGGCGCGCTACACCGGCTTGGCGTCCGAGCTCGCGCGGAAGATCTAAGAGCATGTTGCGAAATTGGATGCGTAGCGTGCGCCATGCGCACGAATTGTGCCGCATCGTGCGCGGACCGCACGCTACTCGAAGATTGATTTTGCAACGCGCTCTAAGAAACCCGGGGACAGACTGAGTTGCCCGGTTTTACTTTTCGTTGGGAAGAGGCGCAAGCGCGCGCAGGTAGGCGATCAGCGCCGCGAGATCCTCAGGGGTGAGCTGGCTGGTGGTGTTGCGGATCACCTCGCCCATCGCCTCGGCGGGAACGTCGCCGTCCGGCGTGAGGCCGGATTCCAGGAAATCCTTCAGCTCCCCGTCGCTTCGCTTCTTGAGTCCCGCCGGCGTCAGATTCGGAATGTCCTTGCCCTCGGGTCCCTTGCCGCCGGCGAGGAAGCGGGTCATCTTCGGCCCACCTATGAAGTTACGCGGCGTGTGGCATTCGCTGCAATGGCCTAGGGCCTGCACCAGGTAGGCGCCGCGGTTGACGATGTCCGCAGCTCCCGGTACGGGCGCGAAGGGGCCGGGGGTGAAGTAAAACCACTTCCAGAAGGTTACGAGCCAGCGCCAGCCGTAAAAGAACCACAGGTCGTGCTCCTTGCTTGGCTGTGCGTTCGGGGCAAGGGTACGCAGGTAGGCCCACATGTCGCGCAGATCGCCGTCGGAAATCTTCGTGAACGACGGATAAGGAAACGCCGGGAAGTAATTGGCGCCGTCGGGCCGCTCGCCGTGGCGCATCGCGCGGATGAAAGCGGCCTCGGTCCAGCGCCCGAGCCCTGCCTGCGGATGCGGGGTGATGTTCGGCCCGTAAAAAGTCCCGAAAGGCGTCTTCAGCGCCCGGCCGCCCGCGAAGGGTACGGCGTCCTTGCGGTCTTCCGTATGACAGCCGACGCAGCCGCCGGCTCTTGCAAGATATTGTCCGCGTTTTACATCGCCCTGAGCGCAGGCCTTCCCGGCCGCCGCGCCCAGCAGCAGGGCAAGCAAGCCTGCGTGCAGCGCCCATCGCATGCGGATCGGATCCAAATTAGCGCCCTGTAAAAGCGAAAACCCCGCCGAAGCGGGGTTGTTTTTTGCCGGAGCCGGGTGCTCTACTGCTTCTGGCGGAAGTTATCGTGGCAGGCGCCGCAGGTCTTTCCGACCGCGCCGATCGCCGCTTTCGTGGCCGCCTCGTCGCTGCCTTGGCTGACGGCGACCAGCTTGCCGACGGCGCTCTGTAAATTGTCCTGCGC
>JBGPYQ010000101.1:0-10994 GCA_041493345.1 Gammaproteobacteria bacterium
CGAACCAATGGGTGCTGTCGGTCAATCCTTCGGTGCCGGTGAAAAATTTTCAGGAGTTCATCGAGTACGCGCGCCGCGCCAATCCGCCGCTCGCTTATGCCTCCGGCGGCAACGGCAGCATCCACCAGATGGCGATGGAGATGCTCAAGCAGCGCTCAGGCATCAATCTCATCCACGTGCCCTACAAGGGCGGCGCTCCTGCTACTACCGCCACGGTTGCCGGTGAGACGGCGGCGATGTTTTCCGGAACTTCCAGCGCGCCCCAGATCAAGGCGGGCAGGCTGCACGCACTGGCGGTCACCGGCTCGCAACGCTCGGAGCTTTTCCCGGATCTTCCGGCCATTGCCGAGTTCTATCCGGGCTACGAAGTCACGATCTGGCTGGGCTTGTTCGCGGCCGCAGGCACGCCGGAAGCGGTCCTTGCGCGGCTGCATTCCGAAGTCAACAAGGCGCTTGCCGATCCGGAGGTAAAAGCCAGGCTCAACGCCGCCGGCGGGCTCGATCCCTATATTTCTACCGTCGAGGAATTCTCGGCCCTGATCCGGCGCGACTACGAAAGATACGGCAAGGTGGTGAAGGACGTCGGCGTGACGGTGGATTGACCCTTGGTGCGTGTTGCGTAATTGGACACGTCTCAATCTCAGGGTTGCTTCCTCAAGCCGATGACCTGCATGATCCGCGCGAGCTCGACGTCTTCCTTCGCGATCAACTGACCGAACTCCTCCGAGCGCATGAACGCGGGACGCACGCCCAGCCTCTCGCTCGCCTCGGCGAACTCGGAGCTCTCCGCCGTTTTCCGGATCGCCGCCTCGAGTATCGCGATTGCGGGCCTGGGCGTGCCCCTGGGCACCGCGATGCCTCGCCAGGCTTCGAGCGAAACGTCGAACCCTTGCTCGCGCGCGGTGGAAACGTCGGGCAACGCCGGATCGCGGCTGTAGGTCAGCGCCGCGAGCAGGCGCACCTGCCCCGTCTTGACGTAGCCGGAGAGCGCCGCGGGCAATTGCACCAGCGCGTCCACTTGCCCGCCGAGCAGGCTGGGCACCACCTGCGCCGCGCCGAAAGGAACGTCCACGACCTCCACACCGGCGGCCTTGAACAGCGCCACCGACGATATATGGGTATGGCTGCCGATACCCGAGTTGCCCACCGTAATTTGCCCGGGACGCGACCTCGCTTCGGAGATGAGATCCCCAAGGGTTTTCAATTTCGAGTCGCCGCGCACCGCAATCACCGGCGACTCGACGAGCACCCGCGCTACCGCGTCGAAAGCCTTGTAATCGAGCGGCATCATCCCCGAGTAATACGTCGTCGAAATCGAGTTGGAATTCCAGACCAGGGAATAGCCGTCCGGCTTTTGCCCTGCGACATACTTGTAGCCGATCGCGCCGCCCGCGCCCGGGCGGTTTACCACGATCACCTTTGCAGCCAATTGCCGTGACATGCCGTCGGCAAGCAGCCGCGCGGTGACGTCCGCGGAGGAGCCCGCCGGAAACAGCACCGTAATCTCTATCGTGCCTTTTTGCGGGAAAGAGGATTCCTGGGCTTCGATCGGGCCGGCAAGCGCGAAGAGCAACGACCCGCAGAGCGCTGCCGGCCTTTTCATCCACGTCGTCATGAGTTCCCCTCGTTTCCCGCGCGATTCAGGCGTTCGCCAGAATTTCCGCGACTTCGACGCGACGCCCTTCGCGCGCGGACACGATGCCGGCGCGGATCACGGCGAGCGACGCGGTCGCGCGCTCGCCGTTCATTTCGGGTTTGCCATTGCCGCGCACAGCCGCGGCGAACTCCTCAAGCTCCTCGACAAAAGCATCGTTCTTCGCGCACGGGACCGGGCTTGGACGCTCGCCCCCGCGCTTCAGTATCCGCAGGCCATTGTGCAGATCGTAATACGCGCTTGCTTCCTTGCCGTAAATGTTCATGAGATAGTACTCGGAGGCCGAGGCGTAGCTCGCGTTGAGCGTGGAGAGCGCGCCGTTCCCGTGCTCCAGGACCAGGCTCGCCACGTCCGGATTATCTCCGGGCAGCGCAAGTTGCGCAAACCTTCCGCTAACGGCCTTGATCGGCCCCAGGAGATATTCGAGCACGTCCGTGTAGTGGATGCCGATCTGGAGCATCACGCCTCCGGGCATCCCCTTGGCCGTGTAGCGCCAGGAGTTCAGATCGATCTTGCCCAGGCGGTCTCGGCTGATGTTGCTCTCGGCGTTGACGAGCTTGCCGAACACACCCTCTTCTATTTTTTGGCGAATCCAGCGGAAATGGCTTTCGCGCCGCCGCTGGTATCCCAGCGCGAGCACGACGCCTGCATTCCGGCACGCGGCGGTAATGGCGCGGCCATCGGCGAGCGTATTGGCGATGGGCTTGTCCAGAAAGACATGCTTGCCCGCCGCGGCCGCGGCGCGCGTCGTCTCCAGATGCGCATCGTTCGGCGTGGTATTGATGACGGCCTCGATGCCGCGGTCGTTCAGGATCGCGTCGTAGCTGGACCCCGCCGCGCAGCCATACTTCGACGCGAATGCGTTCCTCTTTTGCTCGGAGCGTGTGTAGCAAGCGACGATAGTGATCTTGCCGGAGCGCTGAATGGCGTCGGCAAGCACATCGGACCACCATCCCATGCCGATGCAGGCGACACGCAGAGGTTCGATTGCCATGGGTGTTAATTCGAGCTCGCGCCCGCTGTCGCGCCAATGGATTCGACCGCCTCTCGCGCGATGCGCTCGTCGGTGGCCCAGTCGCCGCCGCTCACGCCGACACCGCCGATGCATTCGCCACCGACGATGACGGGACAGCCGCCCTCCATCGCCGTCCAGCGTTCCGGCCCTGCCGCGAGCGCAAGGCCGATGGCGTGCGCCGTGTCGAGCGGCTGACCCTGCGCGCCCCGGGCCGAAGTGGGCCGTTTGTTCGATGCGGCACACACGGCTTTGGTCGTAGCGGAGTGCACGGTATGAAAGCACCCGCCGTCCATGCGCTCGAGCAGAGCCAGGTGCCCTCCCGCATCGGCGATTGCGACCGTGATCGCGATTCCGGCGTCGTGGGCCTTGCCGATCGCGGTATCCGCCATTTTTCTTGCGCCGGCGTGCGTCAGGCGCTTCGTATCGGCGACGTACATTTCTACACCCTCCCGACGGACTGAGTGGATTGCGAAGCGGAGATTCTGCGCCGCACGCTGGTCCCGATCAAGGCCCGTTTCCCGTACCGGAGCCCTCTCCCCTCAGCGCGCCGTCGCCGCTTTCTGCGCGGACTTTTCCGCCGCTCTTTCGAACTGCATCGCGCCCTTGCGGTAATCCACGCGGATCACGTCCTTCGCGGCGAACCCGCCCTCGAGGATCCGTTTGGCCAGCGGATTCTCGATGCTCTGCTGGATGGCGCGCTTGAGCGGCCGCGCCCCGAACACCGGATCGAACCCGGCCATCGCCAGCTGGGCGAGCGCGCTCTCGGAGACTTCGAGCTTCATCTCGAGCTTTGCCAGCCGCTCCTCGAGGCGGTGCATCTGGATTTTCGCGATGTCCCGGATGTGCTTCTCGTCGAGCGCGTGGAACACCACGATCTCGTCGATGCGGTTGACGAACTCCGGCCGGAACTGCGTCTTCACCTCCGCCAGGACCGCGGTCTTGATGAGACCGGGATCATCGCCCTGCATCTGCTGGATCATCTGCGAGCCCAGGTTGGAGGTCATCACCACCACGGTGTTCTTGAAATCCACGGTGCGGCCCTGGCCGTCGGTCATGCGCCCGTCGTCGAGCACCTGCAGCAGAACATTGAACACGTCCTGGTGCGCTTTCTCGATCTCGTCGAGCAGGATGACGCTATAAGGCTTGCGCCGCACCGCTTCGGTCAGATGACCGCCCTCCTCGTAGCCGACATAGCCCGGCGGCGCGCCGATCAAACGCGCGACCGAGTGCTTTTCCATGAACTCGGACATGTCGATGCGGATTAGGTGATCCTCGGTGTCGAAGAGAAACGTGGCAAGAGCCTTGCAGAGCTCGGTCTTGCCGACGCCCGTGGGTCCGAGAAACATGAAAGAACCATAGGGGCGGTTCGGATCGGATAGCCCCGCGCGCGAACGACGTATGGCATCGGCGACGAGGTGCACGGCCTCGTCCTGGCCGACCACGCGCTCGTGGAGCTTGTCTTCCATGGCGAGCAGCTTGTCGCGCTCGCCCTGCATCATCTTCGAGACCGGGATGCCGGTTGCGCGCGACACCACCTCGGCGATTTCTTCGGCGCCGACCTCGGTGCGCAGCAGCTTCGGCTTCGCCCCCGCTGCCGGCGCTTTCTCCGCCTTCTTCAGCTGCGCTTCGAGCTGCGGCAGCTTGCCGTACTGCAACTCCGAGACTTTCTGCCAGTCGCCCTTGCGCCTGGCCGCGTCCATCTCGAGCTTCAGCTTTTCCATTTCTTCCTTGACCTGCTGCGAGCCGGCCAATTGCGACTTCTCCGCCTTCCACACCTCTTCCAGATCCGCGTACTCGCGCCCAAGCTTGTTGATCTCGTGCTCAAGCAAGCCCAGGCGTTTCTGCGAGGCTTCGTCCTTTTCCTTCTTCACCGCCTCGCGTTCGATCTTGAGCTGGATCAGGCGGCGGTCGAGCCTGTCCATCGACTCCGGCTTGGAATCGATTTCCATCTTGATGCGCGCCGCTGCCTCGTCGATGAGGTCGATCGCCTTGTCCGGCAGGAAGCGGTCGGTGATATAGCGGTGCGAGAGCTCGGCCGCGGCGACGATGGCCGGGTCGGTGATATCCACGCCGTGGTGCACTTCGTATTTTTCCTGCAGGCCGCGCAGAATGGCGATGGTCGCCTCGACCGAGGGCTCTTCCACCAGCACCCTCTGAAAGCGGCGCTCCAGGGCTGCGTCCTTCTCGATGTACCTGCGGTACTCGTCGAGCGTCGTCGCGCCCACGCAATGCAGCTCGCCCCTGGCAAGGGCGGGCTTCAGCATGTTGCCGGCGTCGATGGCACCCTCGGCCTTGCCGGCGCCGACCATGGTGTGCAGCTCGTCAATGAAGACGATCGTCTGGCCCTCGTCCTGGGAAAGCTCCTTCAGCACGGATTTGAGGCGCTCTTCGAATTCTCCACGGTACTTTGCGCCGGCCAGGAGCGCGGCCATATCGAGCGAGAGCACGCGCTTGTTTTTCAGAGATTCGGGCACTTCGCCGTTGACGATTCGCTGCGCGAGGCCTTCGACGATGGCCGTCTTGCCCACGCCGGGCTCGCCGATCAGCACCGGATTGTTCTTGGTGCGCCGCTGCAGGATCTGGATCACGCGCCGGATCTCGTCATCGCGCCCGATCACCGGATCGAGCTTGCCCACGCGGGCGCGCTCGGTAAGATCGAGCGTGTATTTCTTCAGGGCTTCGCGCTGGCCTTCGGCCCCGGCATCCGCAACCGCTTCGCCGCCGCGCACCGCCTTGACCGCCTGATCGATCGCCTTCCTGTTTCCGCCGCTCTCCTTCAGCAGCCGGCCCGCCTCGCCCTTGTCATCGGCGAGAGCAAGCAGGAACAGCTCCGAGGCGATGAACTGGTCACCTCGCTTCTGGGACTCCTTGTCGACGACGTTGAAGAGGCTGTTCAGCTCGCGCGAGACCTGAACTTCCCCGCCGTGGCCTTCGACCTTCGGCAGACGCGAGACTGCTTGTCTGAGCGCCTCGCGCAATCGCGGCACGTTGACCCCCGCGCGTGAGAGCAGCGACGCGGAGGTGCCGTCTTCCTGCTGCAGGAGCGCGGTCAGCAGGTGGATCGGTTCGATGTATTGCTGGTCCTGCCCGACCGCCATGCTCTGCGCATCGGCCAGCGCCTGCTGGAACTTGGTGGTGAGCTTGTCAAAACGCATTCGCGGTTGCCCCGAAGCCTGTGGTTGACATGCAATTGGGGGAATTGTGGCGGTTTTCAAGCCGACAGGCGCTCATTCAGTACTCCTCTTCGACGGCTCGATCTGAGCGCGACACCGGTCCTGCGGCCTTCCCGGTTCTGCACGGTAGAGGATCGATACCGGCGTCGGCCTCCTTAAGCCTGAAATACTGCATAGCAACAATATCTTACGAAAGTGAAATAATACTGTAATATTATGATTATAAATTAGTACTTGAATTTACTTAGTTGTGATCCAATATTGATACGGTGCAGTGCACCATAACGAATTAAGGATTGCTACCATGTATGCCAGGAACCGAATTCACATGTACGAAGGCGATAGCTTCATTCACACCTCACCGGCGCCGGGCCATCTGGAGCCTGCGCCAGTGGATGTCGCGAAAGTCGTGCCCGATCTCGAGAGCATCGAGCAGCGTGCGCGGGAACTGAGGAGCGAGACCCTTCGCGACCTGCTGGGCCGGGCCATTACGTGGATTGGGCAAAAAACGCGGTAAGCGAGAAGGAGTGCGCTGGAGGATTACCTTTCCCGCTCCTCCAATCTCGCCGACCTCGAGCGCCGAATGAAGGAAGCCGAGCGCGACGGTCGATTCCTCCACGGCTGAGCGCGCGTCAGTTACATCCCTCGGTCCATAAAGACGGCGCGGCAAACCATTCTCACCGACGCGGACTACTTGCCTTAGACTGCGGTCTAAACGGCCGTCAAGCGCCGTTATTCCAGCGTAAGCCGGGCCGATGCAGCAGCACGGCCTTGCGCGCAGCCAATGGGGCGTGCCGGCGTGGCGATGAAATTCGAGCTCGAGGAACACTTAGGCAAATACCCGATCATCCGGGAAATCGGCAGCGGTGCGACCAGCCGCGTCTATCTTGCCCGCGACCCGTTCGCTGACCGCGAGGTCGCGATCAAGGTGTTTCTTTTCGGCGAGAACGTCAACTCGCAGACCGAGCGCATGATGCAAAAGGCCTTTCTCGCGGAGGCCGCGCTCGCCGGCAAGCTGAGCCATCCGCATATTGTCGAGATCCTCGACGCGGTCATCGAGCCCGAGCACAGCTACCTGGTGATGGAGTACGTCCCCGGCACCACGCTCGAGGCGCACTCCGACGTCACCAACCTTCTGCCGCTCAACAAGGTGGTGGAAATCAGCTTCAAGTGCATCCGCGCGCTCGATTACGCTTTCCAGAACGGCGTCATCCACCGCGACATCAAGCCCGGCAATATCCTGCTCTCGCAGAGCGGCGACACCAAGGTGAGCGATTTCGGCGCCTCGTTCCAGCAGCGGCATGGCCAGGAAACGACCCAGATTACCGGGGTCGGCTCGCCGGCCTACATGTCGCCCGAGCAGATACGGATGGAGGACGTCACTCATCAGACCGACATCTACTCGCTGGGCGTGGTGATGTACCGCCTGCTCACCGGCCGGCTGCCCTACGAAGCGAGTACCCAGGCAGGGCTGACCTACGCGATTCTCAACGCGACCGCACCGAGCCCCGCCACGCTTCGTCCTGACCTGCCGCCGCTGCTCGATCAGATCGTGATGAAGGCGATCAGCAAGAACACGTCCGAGCGCTACCAGTCGTGGCTCGATTTCGGCAAAGACCTGAGCCAGGCATTCACCACCTTGCGCCTTGCCGGGGATTCGGTATCCGATTCCGAAAGGTTCAACGAACTGCGCGACATGCCGTTTTTCGAGGATTTCGACGATGTCGAGCTCTGGGAGGTGGTGCGCATCGGCAGCTGGAAAATGATCGAAGCCGGGACCGTCATCATCCGGGAAGCCGACCAGGGCGACAGCTTCTTCTTTCTGATCGAAGGCGAAGTCGGCGTGGCCCTGCTCGGCAGGCAGCTCAGCGTCGTCAAGCCGGGCGGCTGCTTTGGCGAGATCCTCTATTTCAGCGGCCGAATCGGGCCCCGCACCACGACCATTACCGCGCTCACCGAGGTCACGGTGATCGAGGTCAAGGCGGTTGCGCTGCGCGCGGCGACCGACGCCTGCCAGGTGGGATTCAACAAGGCGTTCATGCGGGTGCTGGTCGATCGCCTGACCCAGGCGAACCTGCGGCTGGCCGGACGCGGCTAGCCGCGCGGGGGCGCGACCGCGCCCGCACCGTCCTCAGCGCACCACCAGCACCGGGCACTCGGCGTATTGGATGACCTGCTTCGACACCGAGCCAAGGAGCAGCCGCTGAAAAAGCGACTTTCCGCGATGTCCAACGATGATGAGATTCGTCTTGTCCCGGTCGGCCCGGAATATGATCTGTTGAGCGGGATGGCCGACCGCCACTTCGAAACGAACAGGGATGGCCTGCACCTCGACTTGCTGCTTTAACGGCGCCAGCAGTTTTTCGTGCCAGGCGCGCGAATTCTCGACCATGGCTTCGGTCTCGACGTCCTCCGAAAAATCGGGCGGCCGCACAACAGTGACCACCAGCATCCGGGCCCCGTATTTTTGCGCAAGATCGAGCCCGTAGTCGAAGGCTTTTCTTGCCGGCTCCGATCCGTCATATCCAACCAGAATTCTGTTTAGCATGGCTTGATCACTCCGTCACTTGGTCTCGGGAGACTGCACGGGGCTCGGGGTTACCTCGCCGCCCGTGTCGCCCTCGCTTCGCAGCAGGTGTCTGGGCATGAAGAACGCGTTGGCGATAAGGGTGGGAATCACGGCGCTCGCGATGACCGCCGCGACGAGCGCGGAATACTGTGCCTGATCCACGATCCGATGCGACAGACCGAACAGCGCGGAGATAGTCCCGAAGGTAAGTCCCGTGGACATCAGCAGCGTGGTGTACATGCCCTCCTTCCGCGGTGAACCGAACATCTTGGTAGCAGGATATACGCCCGCGATCTTGGTGGCGACCTTCACCACAAGCATCAGGAGAAACGCGCCGGGCGCTGCAATGAGCGCCGGCACCGAAACGAACGAGCCCGCGCGAATAAAGTAGAAGGGCGTAAGCAGGCCGAAGGTCAGCGTTCGCAGGCGCCGGACAAGCACGTGGTCCTTCCCCACGTTGCCCGCGAGAACCATGCCCATCAGGTAGGCCGGCAGCACCGCCTCGCTGTCCGCCCATGCCGCCAGCGCGCCCATGCCGAACAGGCACAGCAGCAGGTACTTGGCCTCCATCTCCGAGGGCCGCCCTCCGTATCGCCTGAAGAATCGCGGCGTGAGCCGGGGCAGCAGGAAGAACATCGCCACCATTGCGCCGATGAAAATGAGCGTCTTCAATGTAAACGGCGCAAAGATGAGGCCCAGCGCGACAACGGTACCGAGGTCCGTGATGAAGCAGGCTGCCAGCACCGTCTTGCCGTAGTCGGTCGCGTTAAATCCGAATTCCAGCATCACCGCATATACCACCGCGACGGAAGTGGTCGACATGGCGATTCCGGCGAGCCAGCTCGCCATCGGATCCCAGCCGAGCCAGAAGCGCGCCGCGGCCGCGCAGCCGAAGAACGGCGCAAAAAAGCTGATGAGGCCGATCGCGGTGGACTCCTTCCACTTGCGCCTGAACACTTCAGGGTCCAGCTCGGCGCCGGCCAGAAACGTCAGGACGATTGCACCGGTACCGGACAGAAACCTGATCCAGGTCTCATCCGCGCCGAGTACTGCAGTGCCGACCGCAGCGCCCAGAATGAGCTGGGCGACGGTCCCCACCACAATCTCCGACAGCGCCGTCGCAACCCGGAGCCAGACAGAAAACAGCGCCGCGATCAAGGCAAGTCCCAGCCACAGTGCCGCCAAACTCCAGATTTCGGTCATCGAGAACCTCCGTCGGTTGTTGTTCCGCACCCGGGAACGCGACGGAGGAAGAAGCGGACGCCCGCGCTAACGCCCTCCGGCGTGTCACGTAGGCATCATCAGCCTTGCGGCGGTTGGAGGAGGTATGCCATCTCCCTGAAACCCCGCCATGATATCGGCTTGGACCGCAGGCGTAAACGGCGCCAGCAAGTGCTCAGGCAGTGCTCGACTTCGGCGACTCCCAGCGCTGCGCAGCTTCGTCGTCTGAACTTCGCGCCTCGACCCAGCGCGCACCCTGCGGAGTCTCTTCCTTCTTCCAGAACGGCGCCCGCGTCTTCAGGTAGTCCATGACGAATTCGCAGGCTGCGAAGGCTTCGCCGCGATGAGCGCCGGCGACGACGACCAGCACGATCTGATCCGTGGGCTTCAGTTCGCCGACGCGGTGAACCACGAGCACGTCCATCACATCCCAGCGAGCCTTCGCCTCGGCGATGATCTTTTCGAGCGCCTTCTCGGTCATCCCGGGATAGTGCTCGAGCGTCATCTTCGACACCGCGTCGCCGTCATTCCCATCCCGACATACGCCGATGAAGCTCGCCACCGCGCCGATCTTGGGATTGCCGCGCCGCAGCGCCGCGATCTCGGCGCCCGCGTCGAAGTCCTTCGTCTGAATGCGCACCGGCATCTCAGCCTCCCGTCCGATTCACGCTAGCCTCCGGTTACGGGAGGAAAGAACGCGATTTCGTCGCCCGGCTTCACAATGGTCGTTGGCTGCGCCATTTCCTGGTTGACGGCGACGCGCAGGGCCTTTCCCTGGGCAAGGGCCGTCTGCCAAGGGCCGCCGCGGGCCATGAGCAAGGTACGCAATCCCGCGACCGTGGACACCGCGGGCGAGATTTCGAGATCTTCGCCCGGCTTCCCCAGCTGCTCGCGCAGGCTCGCCAGGTACAGGACTTTGACTTTCATCGATACAGCTCCGAATACGGCATGAACTTCACCATGTCCCCTGCACGGATCGGATGTTCGGCCGGATTATCGACCAGACCATCCGCCCACGCCGTGGACATCAGCACCGCGGAGTCTTGGGTCGGATAAATATCGAGACCACCGCGTGCGTTCCATTTTACGCGCAGGAACTCGCGCCGTGGATCCGGTTCAGGCCAGTCGAAATCCGCGCGCGCGGCAATCGTGTGCACTTGCACGTCGGCGATTCCCTGCGTCTTGAGCAGAAATGGCCGGACAAATATCAGAAACGTCACGAAGCTTGAAACCGGATTCCCGGGCAGCCCGATGAAATTCGCCTTGCCCACCCTTCCGAAAGCGAGCGGGCGACCCGGCTTCATGGCGATCTTCCACATTAGGAGCTGGCCTTCCGCCTCGACGGCGGGCTTGACGAAATCC
>JBGPYQ010000047.1:0-18198 GCA_041493345.1 Gammaproteobacteria bacterium
CGCGTGGTGATCGTAGACCACGTGCGCGTTGAGAAACGCTGCGGCGGTGGGCAGGGCGATCTGGAAGCGCAAATGCTTCGGCACGACACCCTCGTCGCGCAGGCGGCAAAGCAAGGCGTAGGACGCAATCGCCGCTTCGGGATATCCGGGATTTCCAATGCGGATATCTGCCGCACGAATGCCCGCCTTCAGGCGCATGCGCGGCGGCGGGGGCGCGCCGCGCAGCACGATGGCACTTCCTTTCCAGATGCGCGTGCCTTCGGTGGGATGCGTGATGCGGCCGCCCGCAGCGACCTCCGCCGGATCGTCCTCGAACGCCGGATTGCCTTCGAGCACAGAGCGCAGGCGCGCGACCCACGACGCGCGCGGGCCGGTCTCGCCGTCAGGGATGCGCGTCATGCGCCCGCCGAGGAGCGGTCCCACCGTGCGAAACACTTCCTCGCTGTCGCGCAAGCCTACGCTGCCGACGAGCAGTACTTCGCGGACGGGTGGGGAATCCGGTTTCATTCCCTACATTGTAGTTCGCGCGAACCCAGGAACACGGGCTGACGCGTGCTTTGGCAACCGGCAAGCGGTCGCGCCGAGCCGGCTAGAGGGCGGGGTCCCCGGTGGATGCCTGATTGACTTTCGCTTCGTTGATTTTCGCTTCGTGCGTCTTGGCGGCGGTCGGGCGCGCCGGGCCCAGCCGGCCCACAAACGGAAGCTTGAGTGCCGGTTCGATCGGATTCAATCCGAAAGTCAGGCCGAGCAAGTTGACTTCCAGCCCCTCGACCCCGCTCAAGGTGAAGCCGGCGAGGCCGAACAGGGAGACCTGGAAACCGCGCCCGCTCGGCGCCGGGGTGAAGACCTTGCTCCCCGAGTAATCCTTGCCGATCGCGGTCGGCGGGAGGTCGGCGGCGAGTTCTGGCACCGAGCGCAGGACCCAGGCCGTGAAGGTGTTCGAATTCGGCCCCGGCCACATGGTGTATTCGCCGGACCAGGGGTACGCGCGCGCCGCGGCATCGATGCGCGCGATCAGGCCGTCGACGTCTTCGCCGCGTTTCTCCGCGACCAGCTCCGGCTCGGCGCCGAACCAGCGCGCGTCCGGGGCGCGATGCCCGATCGCCAGCGCCGAGTCCTGGTGGCGCAGCCACCAGCCGATGATCTCGTAGACCGTATACTGCTTCGCCGCCGAAGGCTTGACCGCAATCCAAGTGTGCACGCCAAAGAGGCCGCGCGTGCCGACCACCCGGGCCGCATAGACCTGGACCACTGCCTCGCGGGTCTGTGCGGGATCGGGCGCGAGACCAACCGGTTCGCGGCTTGCGGTACGCCAATCCTGGGCGGCGACACGCGCCGCGGCCGCAGCCGCGAGTGCGACGCTGCCTGCCACGACGAGCGAACCCAGGATTCCCACGCGAAGCCTCATTGGTATTGTCTCGTTCACGAATCCGAAAAGAATAGAACGTGGTGTGCGCGTTTGGTTCAACCCAACGGCCCGACACGTGTTGACGCGATGCGCATGCTACGCACGCGCCGCCGGACTCGACGAAGGCGGCCGCCCCGCGGTCGGCGACGCTATTCGAACGCCCTGTCGCCTCCGCCCGACGCCTGCCCGCCGGGGCGCACCTCGGAGAAGTCGAACAGCTCGCGGTCCATGAGGTGCGAGGGCACGATGTCGGAGAGCGCGCGGAACATGGACTCGACGCGCCCGGGATGGCGTTTTTCCCATTCGGCGATCATCGCTTTCACCTGCTTTCTTTGCAGCGTCTCCTGCGAGCCGCACAGGTCGCAGGGGATGATCGGGAATTGCCGGACCTCGGCAAACGCCTTCAGATCCTCTTCCGCTACGTAGGCGAGCGGGCGGATGACCACGTGCTGTCCATTGTCGGACTGCAGCTTGGGGGACATCGCCTTCATCTTGCCGCCGAAGAAGAGATTGAGGAAGAACGTCTCGAGAATGTCGTCGCGGTGATGGCCGAGTGCGATCTTGGTTGCGCCGATCTCGCGCGCCACCCGGTACAGCACGCCGCGGCGCAGCCGCGAGCACAGCCCGCACATCGTCTCGCCTTCGGGGACCACGCGCTTCACGACCGAGTAGGTGTCCTGCACCTCGATACGCCAGGGGATGCCGAGCGAGGATAGATAGTCGGGCAAAACGTGCTCGGGATAGCCGGGATGGCGCTGGTCAAGATTCACGGCGACGATCTCGAAGGCAACGGGCGAGCGCTCGCACAGCTTCATCAGGATGTCGAGCAGGCCGTAGCTGTCCTTGCCCCCGGAGAGGCACACCATCACGCGGTCGCTCGCGCGGATCATGCCGTAGTCGCCGATGACTTCGCCGACGAGACGGCACAGGCGCTTTTCGAGCTTCCCCGCTTCGAAGCGCTGCTTGCGGGTGAAGTGGATTTTTTCGGGGGCATTCATGGAAAGATCGCTCCTACATCGGGCCGAGCACGATATCCCAGGCGACCGCGAGCGCATCCGCCTCCATGTCCGGCCCGCGATCCATCCGGCGGCCCGTCGCGGCGCGGCGGTCCTCGCGGCTCAAGGCTCGGTACAGCCCGTCGCGCTCGTTCAGGCGCTCGCCCTCGAAAAACATCTGCGTGGTGAGCTTCGCGCGGCCGCCCTCGACGTTGAAATGCAGGTGCGCCGTGCGCCCGCTGTACGGCGCCGGCTTGATGGTCTTGATGCGATAGCGGCCCTCTGCGTCGGCGCGCAGCGAAGCGTATCCCTGGAAGCCGGGATCGAGCGGGCCGGATGCGTCGCCGTCGGCGCTGTGGATGTAGCGCCCGTGCGCGTTCGCCTGCCACAGCTCAAGGCGCGCGCCGGACAGCGGCCGCCCGCGCGTGTCGAGCACGCGACCGCTCAGATACAGAATCTGGCCGGCGGCCCGGCCGGGGCGTCCGGCGATCACGGTAAGGTCGGCGTCCTGATCGGCCGGCAAACGATCGGGATAGAAAGGCCCGAGCGCCACGGCAGGCGTCGCCCGCAGCGCGCGCTCTTGCGCGAGGAGCCGCGCCGAGGCCGAACCGAGCAGCGCGCCCGCGCCAACCGCAAGCGCAGCCCCGACGATACGGCGGCGACGGCGATCGGGAAGATGCGGTGTGGAAATCATGGGGGGTCCGTCGATCACAGATTGATGCTCCTGCCGCCGTCCACGGCGATGATCTGCCCGGTCACGTACGGCGCTTCGGCGATGAAATAGTAAACGGCGCGGGCGATGTCGTCGGGCTCGCCGGTGCGCCTCAGAATCGTGTTCGAAACGACACGCTGGCGCGCTACTTCGTCGAATGAGCCGTCGTCGGGCCAGACGATGGGGCCAGGCGCGACACCGTTCACGCGCACCTCCGGCCCCAGCTCGCGCGCAAGCGAGCGCGTCAGGCCCGCGAGTCCCGCCTTGGCGACCGAGTAGATGACGTAGTTCTTCAGCGGACGCTCGGCGTGGATGTCGGTGATGTTCACGATCGCGCCGCCGGTTTTCTTCAGGTGCGGCGCAGCGGCCTGCGAGAGAAAGAGCGGTGCCCGCAGATTCGTGCCGATCAGGCTGTCCCAGCTCGCCGGGGTCATCTCGCCCACCGCCGTCGGGAAGAACGCGGAGGCGTTGTTGACGAGCGCATCCAGCCGCTCGAAACGGTTGACGGTGTTCTTCACGATTTCCGAGAGGCCGGCGACGTCGAGCAGATCGGCCTGGACGAGGGCCACGGAATTCGAGCGCGCGGCGTTCAGCTCCTCGCGCAGCGCGTTCGCCTCGCGCTCCGAGCCCCGGTAGTGCAACATAAGGCTCGCGCCCTCGCCATGCAACCGGCGCACGATGGCCGCGCCGACGCGTTTCGCGCCGCCGGTGACGAGCACAACTTTCCCTGAAAGCGATTCGCTCATGGCCTAGAATGATACCGGAATACTCTGCCCTCTCCCGCCATGGCGCTTCCCGAACCCACTCCCGAAGCGCGCGCCCACAGCGAGCGCGTCGCGGAGCACATCCGCGAGAACATCGCCGCCAGCGGCGGCTGGATCAGCTTCGCGCGCTACATGGAGCTCGCGCTCTACGCGCCGGGCCTGGGCTATTACAGCGCCGGCGCGAGGAAACTCGGGCGCGACGGCGATTTTGTCACCGCGCCCGAGATTTCGCCGCTCTACGGCCAGACGCTCGCGCGCCAGGTCAAGCAGGTGCTGGAGGCCGGGTTCGACGAGGTGCTCGAGGTCGGCGCGGGGAGCGGCGCGCTCGCGGCGACGCTGCTCGAAGAACTCGAGCGCTCCGGCCGCGTGCCGCGCAGCTATCTCATTCTCGAGCTCTCGGCCGACTTGCGCGAGAGGAGCCGCGACACGCTCGCGGCGAGAGTGCCGCATCTGCTGGAGCGCGTGGCGTGGCTCAACCGCCTGCCTCCCTCGTTCTCGGGCGTCGTGATCGGCAACGAGGTGCTGGACGCGATGCCGGTACACGTCGTGCGCGTCCAAGGCGGGAAAATCGAGGAAGGCGGCGTCGGCGCGAGAAGCGGCCGCCTGGACTGGTCCTGGCGCGTGGCGGCGGGCGAGCCGCTGGATGCCGCGCGCGCGCTGAAATTGCCCGAAGGCTTTCGCACCGAGATCGGGCTTGCCGCGCGCGGCTTCATGCGCTCGCTCGCGGGTGTGCTGGAAAAAGGCGCCGCGCTGTTCGTCGATTACGGCTTTCCGGTGAGCGAGTATTACCATCCGCAGAGGAAGGAAGGCACGATCATGTGCCATTACCGCCATCATGCGCACGCCGATCCCTTCTTTCTTCCCGGGCTGCAGGACATCACCAGCCACGTCGATTTCAGCGCGATGGCAGACGCCGCGCGCGAGAGCGGGCTGGAGACGCTCGGCTACACCAGCCAGGCGCAGTTCCTCGTCAATTGCGGCATCACCGAGGTGATGTCGCGCACGCCGGCCGGGGACGCCGGGAAATTCCTGCCGCTCGCCAATCAGGCGAACCGGCTCATGAGCCCGGCGGAAATGGGCGAGCTGTTCAAGGTGATTGCCCTCTCGCGGGGATTTTCCGCGCCGCTTCTTGGATTTCGCGAAGGCGATCGGCGGCAGGCGCTGTAAGGTGTAACCTGCCCGCTTCGACCAAGCCCTGTCAGGCGGGCGGCACGAGGAGGCCTCAATGGAAACAAGTCATCAGAACCAGGCAGCGGGATGGGTCAGGATTCATCCGCTCGCGGTGCGCATCACGCACTGGATCAATGTCATCGCCATTCTCATCATGGTGACCAGCGGCTGGCGCATCTACAACGCCGCGCCCCTCTTTGCGTTCCGGATTCCCAGCGAGCTTACGCTCGGCGGCTGGCTCGGCGGCGCGCTGCAGTGGCACTTCGCCGCGATGTGGTTGCTCGCGCTGAACGGCCTGGTGTATGTAAGCTACGGCATCTTGTCCGGGCATTTCTGGCGCAAGCTCCTGCCGGTCGCGCCCCGCGCGGTACTGCATGACGTGCTCGAAGCACTGCGCGGCAAACTCGCGCACGAAGACCTCTCGATGTACAACGCCGCCCAGCGTGGGGCCTATCTCGCCATCATCCTCTGCGCCATCGTGCTGGTGCTCTCGGGTCTGTCGATCTGGAAACCGGTGCAGCTGCAGGAACTGACGACGATTTTCGGCGGCTATGAAGGCGCGCGCGTGGTGCACTTTCTGGCGATGGCGCTGCTCGTTTTCATCATTCTGGTGCACATCCTGATGGTGATCCTCGTGCCACGCACCTTTCCCACCATGTTCACCGGCCGCGCCAGGAGGACCTCATGAAAAAACGCGGAATGGAAGCCAGCCTCGCCGATCATTCTCCCAAACTCATCCGCAGCATCGAGCGGCGGCTGTTCCTCAGGCAAGGCCTGTCGCTCGGCGCGCTCGCAATGCTCTCGGGCTGCGAGCTCACCGAAGACGCGGGCGTGCAGAAGCTGCTCACCGGGATGTCGCGCTGGAACGACGGCGCGCAGGCCTGGCTCTTCAGCCAGAGCAAGCTCGCGCCGGAATTTCCGGAGAGCGCGATCACCAAGCCCTTCCCCTTCAACGCCTTTTACAGCGTGGACGAAGTCACGGAGGTGGATGGAAACGACTACAAGCTCGAGCTCGCGGGAATGATCCGCGAGAAGAAACCGTGGACGCTGCCCGAACTATACGCCCTGCCCCAGACTTCGCAGATCACGCGCCACATCTGCGTCGAGGGCTGGAGCGCGATCGGCAAATGGAGCGGCGTGCGCTTCAGCGATTTCCTCGCGCGCGTCGGCGCCGATACCACGGCGAAATACGTCGGCTTCAAGTGCGCCGACGATTATTACTCGAGCATCGACATGGCCACGGCGCTGCACCCGCAGACGCTGCTCACGTTCCGCTTCGCCGACCAGCTCCTGCCGCCCAAGTACGGCTTCCCGATGAAGCTGCGCATTCCCACCAAGCTCGGATTCAAGAACCCGAAGCACATCATGTCTATGTTCGTCACCAATGAATATCCGGGCGGCTACTGGGAGGACCAGGGCTACAACTGGTTCAGCGGCAGCTGATGAAACTGCTTGAAATCGTCGCGCTGGCGGGGATCCTTGCGGCAGGCACCGGCGCCTGGGCCGCCGACTCTCAGTCCGCCCCACCGGGCAAGCCCATGAAGATGGACGAACCCATGCACGGCGAGATGAAGAAAAAAAGCATGAAGAAAGGCGACGTAAAAAAGGCCGCCGAGAAAAAAGAGCGCGAGCTCAAGCCGATGATGGAAAAGGAAACGACGGGCGGGGCAAAGAAGTAAGGGCCGGCGCCGGCGAGGAGAAAGCGGCAAAGTATAATCGCGGCATGCGTTTCCCAGCCGCGCTTGCCGCCGCCGCCCTGTTCCTGGCGGCAACCGCGACCGCCCAGGACGCGGCGCGGCTTGTCGATCAGGCGAAAAACCGCTGGGCCGAAAGCCCGCACGGGCCGATGCTCGAGCGCATCCTGCCGCCGACTTTCGAGGTGCAGCAACTGCCCAATCCGAAATCGCACGGGGCCCGGCTGGCGGTGCGGTACTGCGTGCAATGCCACAACCTGCCCAACCCGGCGATGCACCAAGCGGCGAAATGGCCGATGATTTTCGAGCGCATGGTGCTGCGTATGCGGGGCAAGGGCAACCTCGGCGAGCTCATGCGCGACATGATGGCGGATGTCTCGGCGCCGACCGTGAACGAAGCCGAAATCCTGCTCGCCTACTTGCAAAAGAACAGCCAGAAACCGCTCGATCCGAAAAGTCTTCCCGCGGTGAATCAGCCCGAAGGCCGGTCGTTCCGGCTTGCCTGCCAGCAGTGCCACACCCTGCCCGATCCGCGCCGCCACACCGCATCCGAATGGCCCGCGGTGGTGGCGCGCATGGAGAAGAACATGGAATGGATGAATCGCGTCGTCGCCAACCAGCCCGACCCGGGCGAGCCGCAACTGCGGGTCGAGGAAATCAATGCTTTTCTGACGCGATACGCCCGGCGCTAAGCGACAAACCCTGCCCTCACCCCAACCCCCGTACCGGCCCCGGCCAATCGCGATACAGCGCGATTGGCGTTCAGCGGCAGCAGACGTGCGCGGGCACGTCTGCTGAAACCCCGCTTCACCCCGGAGGGAGAGGGAGCGCTATGCGGGAACCGCTGTTCCGCGCTGCACCGCCGGCCGCGCACTGATCTTGTCGAACCAGCGCTTGACGTTGGGATAGGCATTGAGGTCGGTCTTGTGCCAGTCGTAGCGCGCCACCCAGGGATAGGTGGCGATGTCGGCGATCGAGTACTCCTCCGCGAGGTAGTCGGTCTCGCCCAGACGCCTGTCGAGCACGCCGTAAAGCCGGTCCTTTTCCTTGACGTAGCGCTCGGTCGCATAGGTCGAAGGGTCCTTGGCGTTGCGCAGGAAATGATGCACCTGGCCGAACATCGGCCCCACGTGGCCCATCTGGAACATCAGCCATTCGAGCGCCTTGAACCTGCCGCGGTCTGTCTTCGGCAGGAACCTGCCGGTCTTTCCCGATAGATAAATCAGGATCGCGCCCGATTCCATCATGCGTATCGCCCTCCCATCGGGGCCTTGCGGATCGACGATAGCGGGAATCTTGCCGTTGGGATTAATGGCGAGGTACTCGGGCTTGAACTGGTCTCCGGCGCCGATGTTGATCTTGTGGACATTGTAAGGAAGACCGCATTCCTCCAGCATGATGGAAATCTTGCGGCCGTTGGGCGTGCTCCACGTATAGAGATCGATCATTCGTTTTTCCCGATGCGTTTTTTCGATGAGGGGCGAGCGGCGCAGTTTACAATGGCTGAATTCTTTTCGTGGGAGCGGGCGTGCTGAAATGGCTGGTGACGCTGCTGATTGCGCTGGTCATTCTGACGGCGCTCATGCCCTGGCTCTCGAAATTCGGGCTCGGCCGGCTGCCGGGCGACATCTTCGTGCGCTACAAGGGGCGGATTTACTCCCTTCCGTTGACCACCACCGTCCTGCTGTCACTGGGATTGACGCTGCTGACCCGCTTGCTGTGAGCGGGAGCGGCCCCTGATGTGACCGTTGCGGACACCGGCGGCAATTTCCCGGATGATGGCCTCGCCGACAGGCGCTTTTCAAGCGCGGCGAGCTTCCTGCGCACGGCCTCGCCGACAAACATCTGCGGGTTGGAGGGCTCATAGCCCTGCGCTTTCTCCCGCGCCGTCACCGACCGCCTCGCCAGCTCGAAGGCCTCGGTGAAGGAAAAGGTGCGCCGCAGCGCTTCGTCGTAGAGCGCCTTGCTGAACCACGTGATTTCGCTGTCGTAGTCGCAACCGAAAGACGAGTGCGCGGAGTCGGCCGCCGTAAGGATCAGGGTGTTCGGGTCCTTGAGCGCCTCGATGAATCCTCCGGAAAAGCAGGCCGACAGCACAATAATCTTCCACTTGATGCCGCTGTCCGCGAGCATGCGTGCAAGCGCCGTGGGCGTGAGCTGCCGCAATTCGAGCGGCGGCAGATCGAATGCGAGCTGAAGATCGCTGCTGCCGTGCGTCGTGATGTGCAGGAGCACGATGTCTTCCTCGGTGTTGATCGTGCGGCCGAGGCGCGCTAGCGTTTTACGCAGGTTGCTGACCGTGGCGATGGGCCGGTCTTTCAGCGTGGCGGAATTGTTGACGAGCGCGACCGACCTGCCCGCCGTATCGAAGCGCTCGTCGATGAGCTCTTTCACCGTGGTCAGCTCCTGGTAGAAGGTGTCCTGCAAGGCGTACGGGGCCACGCCGACGAAATACAGATCCTCGACGCCCGGCCGTTCGGGCAGGAGCGCCGCGAGCTGCTCCTCCAGAAGCGATCCCTGACGGTGAATCACCTCTTCCTGTGTGATGCTCGCCTCGGGCGTCTCCGCTTCGGTGTCTTCCTGTACCGGGACCCAGAACTCGGTGGGCGGGAAAAGCCAGATGAGGGAGAGGAGCATGACCGAAAAAAGTCCGAGCGCGAGCCACGAAGCCCGGCCGCGCCAGCCCGTCAATACAAGCTGGGTGCGCGCGACGATGGCGAAGCCCCAGGCGATGAACGCCCAGTTCACCGCAGCCGCGTAAGGCTCGATCGCGTCAACTTCGCCGGCGAGCCGTATGGCGACGTCCGCGATCTCGAAAAGCGGGTCGGTGGCGACCAGCAGCACCGCAAACGCGAGCGCCAGCCGCGGTTCCCTGAACAGCCTCGCGGCCAGAACGCACGCGGCCAGCACCAGAGGGACCTGCGCCAGCGCCACCGTGAGCGCACCGAAATCGACATGGCCCGGAAAACCTTCCCGCAACATGCCGCCGGCAATCGAAAACGCGAGACTCGCAATCACCAGCGCGGAGTACTGCCCGATCGAGGCGCGGAAATCGAGCGCGCGCACGGGCAGAAACAGCGCCAGGCGCGCGCCGGAGAACAGGTTCTGCTTCAGCTCATGCGCGAGAACGGCGATTGAAGAGCGCGGCTCCATTCACACCAGCGCCTCGATCGCCGCGATCCTCGCGCGCCGCAATCGGGCGGGAATTTCTGACTCGGCGCTGACCGCGGCGAGCGCGCCTGCATCGACGCCGGCGGCAGCGGCGAGCACGCGCCGCAGCAGCGCCGAGGGCGCATAAGGAACATCCACCCAGCCCCGGTCTCCCTGCTGGCGGCAGCGGCATACGGCAAGCAGATCCATGATCCGCTCGGGACGGCGAAAAGCGTCGCAGGCTTCCAGCAACTGCAGGAGCTCCGGCGCGCTAAGCGCGTCCGCCCTTGTCACCGTTCCCCCGTGCCGCTGCGCGAGAACGGCGAGGTCGCGGCATTCGCTTGGCGCCTTGAGGCGGCCGCTGACCGCGCGCACCTCTTCGCTCGAACCCGCCTGCGAGACGATCAGCGCAAAGCGGGCGGCCAGGACTAGCCCATCGGCTGCGGCACGCGCGAGCGCTCCCTCCAGGATGCGCGCGGCGTCGTTGGCGGGCCGCCCGCCCTCGTACGCGAGCTTCAGCTCGGGCAGGAGCTTCTCGAGCAGTCGCGCTTCCGCAAGCACCGGAAACATCCGCCCCGGAGCGCCTTCCATCAGGCCTTTGGAGAATTCCTGCCACACGCGCTCGGACACCAGGGCGTCGGCTTCGCCGCTTGCAACCATGGCCCGCATCAGGGCTAGGGTCTCGGAGGCGACCGCGAATCCGAAGCGGGCCGCGAAGCGGGCGACGCGAAGGATGCGCACCGGGTCCTCGACGAACGCGGGACCCACGTGGCGCAGCAGCCCGCGCTCCAGGTCGGCTGCCCCGCCGAAGGGATCAACGAGGCCGCCCTGCTCGTCGCGGGCCATGGCGTTGATGGTGAGATCGCGCCGCTCGAGATCCTGCTCGAGCGTCACCTCCGGCGCGCAGTGGATCTGGAAGCCCTTGTAGCCGCGCGCCACCTTTCTCTCCGTGCGCGCGAGCGCGTATTCCTCATGCGTCTGCGGATGCAGAAACACCGGGAAGTCCTTGCCCACGGGCTTGAAGCCCAGGCGCACCATTTCCTCCGGGGTGCCGCCCACCACGACGTAATCGCGGTCCACTACGGGCAGGCCCAAAAGCTCGTCACGAACGGCTCCGCCGACGGCGTAGATCTTCACGCGGGCTGGTCTCCGGGCGTACGGCTTATCCGCGGCGGCGAAATTGGCCTCGCGCCTAGCGGCCGGCCCTGTAGCGGAACCAGCCGTAGCGCGAACGGGGATAGATGCCGCTAAGGTATGCCGCCGCCGCATCGAGCGGCGTGGGGTGCAGGCCGAAGGGCAATTCGCAGTCGCAGACGCTGTCAATCGTCATCGAGCGGTAATTATCCCGCGACATGATGGGCTTACCCGGCATCCATTCCATCGACCAGGACTGCAGATAGGAGAGTCCGTCGGAGAGGCCGATGACCGGGCGCGGATGGCCGCTCGCCCTGCCCGCATATTCCACCAGTTCGCGCAGGCTGAAGACGCGCGGACCGCAGAGATCGTAGCGCCTGCCGATACTTTCCAGATCGGAAAGGCTCGCCCTGAAGCATCGGGCCACGTCCTCGACATGGACGGGCTGGAAGCGCGCCCTCGGGCAGGCGAGCAGCATCAGCGGAAGCCATCGCTGCAGCATGGCGAACAGGTTGAGGAAGCGGTCTTCCGGTCCGAACACCACCGAGGGCCGGAAGACCGTGACTTTCAGCTCGTGTCGAGCCGCGAGAACGAGCGCTTCGCCTTCCCCCTTGGAGCGCAGATATCGGCTGGGCGCGTCGACGCCCGCATGCAGCGCACTCATATGCAGCAGGCGCGGCACCCGGCCTTTGATGCACGCCTCGACGATGCGGCGCGGCAGCTCGACATGGACGCGGGCAAAATCCGGACCGTAGGGATCACCCGGCCGCCCCTGCAGGATGCCCGCCAGATTGATCACGGCGTCGCAGCCGGCGACAAGGCGGGAAAGGGTCCCCGGATCGTGCACGTCGGCCTCGATCACGTCCACCGTCGGCAGCAGGATGAGATGCTTGGCGCGCTCGCGCCTGCGCGTGGGCACGGCCACGAAATGCCCGTCCTCGACCAGCAGGCGGACAAGATGGCGGCCAATAAAGCCGCTGCCGCCGATGACCAGAATTCGGCTCATGACATTCTCAAGTACGAAGCGGCTATTTTAACCGCAGAGGACGCACAGGTCCTTTACTGCGCGGGACCGGCTTTCATCGCCACCATGCCGCCGGCGGACAATCGCGGGGGTATCGTGCCCAGACGCGACTTGAGCGACACTCTCTCTCCGCCGAGAACGGCCGCAAAGTAAACGGTGTTCGCCATGACCTTCTTGACGTAATCCCGCGTCTCGCCGAACGGGATGGTCTCGATGAAGACCGCCCCTTCGAGCGGCAGGGTTCCGCGCCACCTGCGCACGCGCGTCGGGCCCGCGTTGTATGCCGCCGCGGCGAGCACGGGACTGCCTCCGAAATCATTGAGCACGTAGCGCAGATAGTACGTTCCGAGCGTGGCATTGACATCCGGCTCGCTGAGGCTCGCCCAGGTGAAATGCTTCATGCGGAGCTTCATCACCGCCCATTTCGCCGTCGAGCGCATCACCTGCATCAGGCCGGTGGCTCCGGCGGAAGATCGGGCCTCGGCGATGAAGCGGCTCTCCTGGCGCACCAGGCCCAGCACCCAGTGCTCTTCCAGCTCGCGCGAGCGTGCGTGTTGCGCAAGCACGTCGCGGTACGGCGCGAGGTAGCGCACGGAAAAATCGTGCGCCGCGACGGTCCTGTCGGCCGTGCCGATGGCGCGGTCCCAGACTTCGTTGCGGCGTGCCAGCTCCGCGGCCGCGAGCAAACGGCGGTCATCCATGCCGCGGATGCTCCACAGCCATTCGAGCGTGCCTTCGGTTCGAAGGTCGGCGCGGTACAGGGCCAGCGCGCGCCGCAGCCCGGGGGTTTCCGCGACCGCGGCAAGCTCGTCGCTGGTCGGTGGCGGTGTCCTGGGCGGAACCTGCTGGGCGGCGCCGAGCTCCTCGGCCGCGAGCAGGCCGTAAAAATGATGCTCGCGCGAAATGCGCTCGAACAGCGCCTGCGACTCGGATGGATTCCACAGGGCGCGCTCCGCGCGACCCAGCCAGTAGATCCACGCGGGTTCGTTTCTCATGAGCGGGGACATGCGCTCGATTGCGGCTTTCACCTTGATCCAGTTTTCCTGCCTGAGCGCAATGCGCGCGCGCCAGACAAGCTGCTCGTCGGACAGCAGGGCGTCGCCGGTTTCGTCAAACCAGTCGAGCGCCTCGGGCACGTGAGCGCGCGCCCCGTGAGTGGCGAGCATCCCCCAGACATAGCCGCGATCCTGCGGCGAAAATGCCTCGCGCAGCTTCCCGTCCCAGTAACGAACGGCAAGCTGCGGATCGGCATGCGCGGCCTGCGAGAGCGCGAGGATTGCCAGCTCCCGTCCCGCGGTCTTCGTGAGATCGGCCTGCGGATTCTTCAGAAATTCGACCGGGGCGCGGACCACTGCGCTGATCCGCCTTACCTCGAGCGCCTCATCCCGGGGCAGGTATTCCATGAGGCGCCTGGCCGCGGTCATGAGATTGGCATCGGACAGTATGCGGAACCGGCTCCAGATTTCCGGCGCACCGAGCCGGCCGGCCTTGAGCAACGCATCGGCAATGCGCGCGCACCCTTCCGGAAGTTCCCGGGGGGCGTTCCAGAAATTCCTGAATTCCGCCGATACGGCGGATTCCTGGCGCTCCCGGCGTTCTTGCAGCGCGTAGCACGCGAGCTCGGGATCATCGCCGGCGAGCGCCGGATACTCCGCGCGGAACAGCTCCCACTGCCCTCTGCTGCCGAGCAGCTTGAGCCATTCGCCGCGCAGCTGCTCGGCCAGCGGGGTCCCCGTATTTTTCGCGAGGAAGGCGCGCAGCTTGTCTGCAGGCGCATTTTCCAGGCGGAGCCGCCAATACTCCACATAGGAATCGAGCACGTGGCCATCCAGCTTCCCGACCAGTTTGCCGAACTTCACCCTGTCGCCGGCGTTGAACGCGTCCCGCGCGGCGATTACAGCCTCGTCCTGCGTCAGTTCCTTTACGGCGAGCGCGGGTGCACACAGGGCGAGCAAGATCGCCGCGAAAATCGCCCCCGCGAGTATCATTGCCGTATGGCTTGCACGCATGTGGGCGTCGAGAATAGCATAGATGTTTCTTCTCTCTGATGAACAGCTTGTGCGCACTTCCTGGGGTCGAACAGGATGAGCCCTGACGAGCTTTCCCGCTGGCGCAGGACCGAGCGCGGCCGGCTGCTTGCGGAACGTGCGGCGCTGACGGAAGAGGCGCTTGCCGGACTGCGCTCGAGGATCGACATTCACCTACAACGCGCTTTCCCTGATCTGGTGGACGGGATCCTCGCGTTTTGCTGGCCGTACAGGAACGAATACGACGTCCGGCATCTGGTGGCGGCCCTGCGCCGGCGCGGCGCGACTACTGCGTTGCCGATGGTGGTCGCGCAAAAAAAGCCGTTGATTTTTCGCGAATGGCACCCCGGCGTGAAATTGGCCGAGGGGCCGCTCGGCATTCCCTACCCCGAGGCTTCAGCTCAAGTGTTTCCCGACCACGTGCTGCTGCCCATGCTCGGCTGGGACGCGGAAGGCTATCGCCTGGGCTATGGCGGCGGGTTCTTCGACCGCACGCTCGCGGCGTTGAAGAAGCGTCCGCGCGTCATCGGCGTGTCGTATGAGTCCGCGTACCTGCGGACGATTTATCCGCAGCCCTACGATATCCCCGTGGATTTCGTCGTCACCGAGCGCGGCGTGCACCGGCGCGAGCCTGAGGGTCTCAAGTTCCTCGACGATCCGCAATCCTTCTCATCGCCGCCCTGCTACGCGGGCGAGATCGCCCCCGATTACTTTGGAGAGAAGTAGCGTGCGCCGTGCGCACGTCGTTCGTTAGCCGAGGAACAGGCGGTAAGCGGGGTTGCGTGTCTCGTCCACGCAGGGGTAGCCCAGCACATCGAGGAAGCGCTGGAATTCGCGCATTTCGTGCCGCGGCACCTGCATGCCGACCAAAACGCGGCCGTGGTCTCCCCCCAGATTGCGGTAGTGAAAAAGGCTGATGTTCCAGTCGGTGCGCATGTTCGAGAGAAAATTCATCAGCGCGCCGGGCCGTTCGGGAAACTCGAAGCGGTAGAGCAACTCGTACGGCGCGCCGCGGGCGCCCTTTGCGGCCCCGAGCGGCGCGTGGCCCCCGACCATGTGGCGCACATGCAGCTTGGCCATCTCGTCATCGGAGAGGTCGAGCGTCTTCAGGCCGTGTCGCTCGAGAACCTTGACGATCTTCGCGGTTTCGCCGCGGTTATGCACCTCAACGCCGACAAATACGTGGGCCTGCCTTGGATCTGCGATGCGGTAATTGAACTCGGTGATATTGCGCGCGCCCAGCGTGGCGCAGAACTTCTTGAAGCTCCCCGGGCGCTCGGGGATGGTGACCGCAAGGATCGCCTCGCGGTGCCCGCCCATCTCGGCGCGCTCGGCCACGAAGCGCAGCCGGTCGAAGTTGCAATTCGCGCCGGAGGCGACCGCGATCAGCTTCTTCCCGCGCACACCCCCCCGCTCGACATAGGCCTTGGCGCCGGCGATGGCCAGCGCGCCGGCGGGCTCCAGGATCGAGCGCGTGTCCTCGAACACGTCCTTGATCGCGGCGCAGATCTGGTCGGTGTCGACGAGAATTACTCCGTCGAGCAGCTCCCGGCACAGGCGGAACGTTTCCTCGCCCACCTGTTTTACGGCGACGCCGTCGGCGAAAAGGCCCACGTGCTCGAGCACCACGCGCCGCCCCGCCTTCAGCGAGCGCGCCATGGCGTCGGCGTCAACGGGCTCGACGCCGATCACCTTGATCGCCGGGCGCAGCCGCTTGAGGTAGGACGCGATGCCGGATGCCAGCCCGCCTCCGCCGATGGCGACGAACACGGCGTGGATGGGGTGCGCAGTCTGGCGCAGGATTTCCATGCCGATCGTGCCCTGCCCGGCGATCACGTCGGGATCATCATAGGGATGAACGAAGCCGAGCTTCCTGGCCTTGCCGATTCGCGTCGCTTCGGCTTGGGCCTCGTCGTAGGAATCGCCGTGCAGAACGACTTCCGCGCCGCGCGCCTTGACCGCGTCAACCTTGATCTTGGGGGTCGTCACCGGCATCACGATGACCGCCCTGCAGCCGAGTTTCTGCGCGGAGAGCGCCACGCCCTGGGCGTGGTTGCCGGCGGAGGAGGCGATCACGCCGCGGCGGAGGTCCCGCGCGGCCATGTTCGCCATCTTGTTGTAGGCGCCGCGCAGCTTGAAGGAGAACACCGGCTGCATGTCTTCGCGCTTGAGCATCAGGCGGTTGCCGAGCCGCGCCGAAAGATTGGGCGCGACCTCGAGCGGCGTCTCCACGGCCACGTCGTATACGCGCGCCCTGAGAATCCGCTCGAGATAGTCGTTTCGCATGCCGGTCCGCACCCCCTGGAAAGGGGTCCTCATGTACCCCCCTTTGGGGGGGTGGTCGCTACTCTACACGAGACCGGCTTTTGCCTCTATCCCGGCGGTGTGGGTAGAATGCCGGTTCGGGAGGAGCAATGCAGGTCCAGTCAAAAAAAGCGCGCGCTAGAAAGGCAAAGTCGGCGTTCTGGGAGCGCGGCTACCTGTCCCACGGCTACTGGCTGGGCAAGGACCGCGCGGGTCAGGTCAAGCTCGGACCGCACGGTCAATGGGACGGGGTCTACCGCTGGCAGGCGGGCAATCACACGGGCGAGGCGGCGACGCTGGAAGAAGCCAAGCGCGCGGTGGAAGGGGCGGTGCTCGTCGGCGCGAGCCAGCTGCCGCTGTTCGGAGCGGAGCGGGACAACTGACTTCAGCTACGCTGAAGTCAGCTTCGCGTATTCGAGCGCAAGCCATTTCATTCCCTGCCGTCCGAAATTGACCTGCAGCCGCGCGTCGGCGCCGGATCCTTCGGCATTGACGATCACGCCCTGGCCGAATTTCGGATGCAGCACCGCCTGGCCGATGCGGAATCCGTGGCCCGCCCGCGCCGGCGAGGCGGCTTTCCCGGGTGGCGTCGCCCACGCCACATCTTCGAACTTTCCGATGCCCAGGCGCGGCCTGAGCCACTTGACGGCGTCTTCGGGAATTTCATCGAGAAAGCGGGAGGCGACGTTGTAACGGGTCTGCCCGTGAAGCATGCGCGTCTGGGCGAACGAGAGGTAAAGCCGCGTCCTCGCACGCGTGATCGCCACGTACATCAGCCGCCGCTCCTCCTCCAGACCGTCGTCCTCGAGAACGCTCTGCTCGTGTGGAAACAGTCCTTCTTCCAAACCGGTAATGAACACCGCGTGGAATTCCAGGCCCTTGGCCGAATGCACCGTCATCAACTGCAGTGCGTCGGCCCCTTCGGCCGCCTGGTTGTCGCCCGACTCGAGCGCGGCATGCGCCAGAAACGCCGGCAAATCATTTTCGTCCTCCTGCACGAAGGCGGCCGCGGCGTTGACCAGCTCGTGCAGGTTCTCGACGCGGTCGGCGCCGTCTTTGTCGCCCTGGTAATGCGCAAGGAGCCCGCTTTTCTGGAGCATCACCCCGACCGCCTCGGGCAACGGAAGATTCTGCGTCTCCGCCTTGAGGGATTCGATGATGCGCACAAACGCTGAAACCGCGGCCCCCGCCTTGCCCGGGAGCCGCAAGGCGGCCTGAACCAGGCTCGTTCCGGCCGACTTCGCCGCATCCTGCAGCTGCTCCAGCGTCCTCGCGCCTATGCCTCGCGCCGGGAAATTGGCCACCCGCAGGAAGGCGCCGTCGTCGTCGGCATTGGCGGCAAGACGAAGATAGGCGAGCGCGTGCTTGATTTCCATGCGCTCGAAAAACCGCAGGCCGCCGTAGACGCGATACGGCATGCCGTTCGAGAACAGCGCGTGCTCGATGACGCGTGACTGGGCGTTGGAGCGGTACAGGACGGCCATGTCGGCGAGCCTCAGGCCATCGCGCGCAAGGGCCTGCACCTCTTCGGTGATCCAGTGCGCCTCGTAGCCGTCGGTCTGGGCCTCGTAAATGCGCACCGGCTCGCCGTGCCCTGCCGCGGTCCACAGATTCTTGCCCAGGCGCTTGCGGTTGTGGGCGATGAGCTCATTGGCGGCGGCGAGGATATGGGCGTGCGAGCGGTAGTTCTGCTCCAGGCGAATTACGTTCTCGACGCGGAATTCGCGCTCGAAATCGGCCATGTTGCCGACGTTGGCGCCGCGGAAGGCGTAGATCGACTGGTCGTCATCGCCCACCGCGAATACGGCATTCCCTC
>JBGPYQ010000275.1:0-2834 GCA_041493345.1 Gammaproteobacteria bacterium
CGCAAGGCAGGGAAAGGAACGAGGAGCCCAGGCCCTCGGCGGCGTCGGGGGGCACCACATCGTTCAGCGACTTCAAGCTCGATGTCGACGAGGCGGAGCGCGTATAGATTTGATGTCCGCCATCAGGATCTACGGCATCGCGAACTGCGACAAGGTAAGAAAAGCAAGGAAGTGGTTCGCTGCCAACGGCATTCACGCCGAATTTCACGACTTCCGCAAGGACGGAATTGACCGCACGCTGCTCGCGCGGTGGCTTGGCGCGCAGGAGTGGTCCGCGTTTCTCAATCGTGCCGGGACGACCTGGCGCCAGCTGCCCGAGAAGCGCCGTGCCGCGATAAACTCCCGGACGGCCGCCACCGCGCTGTTGCTCGAATTTCCCGCCGTGATCAAGCGCCCGGTGATCGAGCATGCCGGCACGGTGCACATCGGCTTCGACCCACGCGACTATGGCCGCCCCTGAGGCTGCGCTCGCCCTTGCCCGCGAACTCATCGCGCGGCGCTCGATCACGCCCGAAGACGGGGGCTGCCAGGAGCTGCTCGCCGGACGCCTCGCGCGGCTGGGATTCGCGATCGAGCCGATCAGGCACGGCGAAGTCACCAATCTCTGGGCCCGGCGCGGCAGCGCCGGACCGCTACTGTGCTTCGCGGGCCACACCGATGTCGTGCCCACCGGCTCGCTCGACAAATGGCACTCCGACCCTTTCGTTCCAACCGAGCGTGACGGCAAGCTCTTCGGGCGCGGCGCCGCGGACATGAAGACCTCGATCGCGGCGTTCGTCGTTGCGGTCGAGCATTTCCTCAAGAAATTTCCTTCCCCCAAGGGCTCGATCGCCCTGCTCATCACCTCCGACGAGGAAGGCGTGGCGGTGGACGGCACCGTGCGGATTGTCGAGTTGCTGAAGAGCCGCGGCGAGCGCATCGACTATTGCATCGTCGGCGAACCGACCTGCGTCTCCAGGCTCGGCGACACGATCAAGAACGGCCGGAGGGGATCCTTGTCAGGAACGCTTCTTGTCAAAGGCGTTCAGGGCCATGTTGCCTACCCGCACCTGGCGAAGAACCCCGCGCACCATGCCGCGCCGGCGCTTGCCGAACTGGTCGCTACGCATTGGGACAAGGGCAACGCGGACTTCCCGCCCACCACCTGGCAGATCTCCAATATCCATGCCGGAACCGGAGCGGGCAACGTCATCCCGGGAGAGCTGGAGGTGCTGTTCAATTTCCGCTTCTCCACGGCGAGCACTCCGGAGGGTCTCAAGCAGAGAGTGCATTCCATACTGGATCGCCACGGCCTGGACTACGAATTGCAGTGGTCGCTGTCGGGCACGCCCTATCTCACTGCACGCGGGACCCTGGTCCAGACGCTGAGCACCGTGATCCGCGAAGTCACCGGCGCTGCCCCGGAGATCAGTACCACGGGCGGCACTTCCGACGGCCGCTTCATTTCAGGAATCTGCCCTGAAGTCGTGGAGTTCGGCCCCGTGAACGCATCCATCCACAAACTGGACGAGCATGTCGAGCTCGACGCGATCGAACCGCTGCGCGAAATATACCTGCGCGTCCTCTCCCGGCTGCTCGGCGCGTAGCCCCGCCGCATGCCGGCCCATGACATAGCGCGGCTTGAATCGCTGCGTGACTGGCTCGATCATGCCGAGCGGTGTTTTCGAAAAGCCCGTCTCCGGTTCGGCCACGGTACGCATTCCGCGAGCGACGAAGCCGCCTGGCTTCTGACTCACGCGCTGAATATTTCGCACGAGCGTCTGGCGCGATCTCCCGGACGCAGGCTGATGCCGTCCGAGCGTCGCAAAGTAAACCGGCTCATCGAGCAGCGCGTGCGAACCCGCAGACCGCTCGCCTACCTGCTCAAGGAAGCCTGGCTGGACGGGCGGCGCTTCTACGTCGATGAGCGAGTGATCGTGCCGCGCTCATTCATCGCGGAGCTGCTGCACGAGCGCTTTCGTCCGTGGATCGCGCGCCCTGCGCGCGTGCGGCGCGCGCTGGACCTCTGTACCGGCTCGGGCAGCCTTGCCGTGCTGACCGCGCTGGCGTTTCCGCGTGCCAGGGTGGACGCCAGCGACATCTCGCGCGCAGCGCTCGCCGTTGCGCGGCGCAATGTGAGGGCGCATGGCGTGGGCCGCCGGGTGCGGCTTGCCCGCGCCGATCTGTTCGCCGGATTGCCGGATGAAAAATACGATCTCATCATCGCCAACCCGCCCTACGTCGATGCCCGATCCATGGGCAGGCTGCCACGGGAATACCGGCATGAGCCGAAGCTGGCGCTTGCCGGCGGCCGCGACGGACTGCGCTTCGTGCGCCGCATTCTGCATGAGGCCGCCCTCTTTCTCCGGCCCAAGGGGCTGCTGGCGGTGGAGATCGGCCACAACCGCCGCGCCCTGGAAAACGCGTTTCCGCGGATTCCCTTCATCTGGCCCGAGACCAGCGCGGGCGACGCCCGCGTTTTTTTGCTGCCATGCGAAGACCTGCCGGGCGAGACGTCAGCAGTCTTACAATAGAGGGCGATTCGAGGCATGATCCACGCCGATTGACCCGAAGAGCCTCCCATGAACGACCCGGCACGCATCAATATCTGGAACGAATACGACCGACCGCATTCCGATCTTCGAGAGTTTCTCACCCGAATCGAGCGCGCGGGCGAGCTGCTGCGCATCCCCGGCGTCGACTGGAACCTCGAGATGGGAACGCTGGCCGAGCTCGTCAACCAGGAGAGCCCGACCGATTCCCCGGCCGTGCTGTTCGAGGACGTGCCCGGTTATTCCGGGGGCTTTCGCGTGCTGTCGGGCGCGACGAACTCGATGAAGCGCCTTGCGATCACG
>JBGPYQ010000152.1:0-8060 GCA_041493345.1 Gammaproteobacteria bacterium
GGCGCGCGGCCTGAAGGATGCGCTTGGCGAGGGCTATACCTGGCACCCGTACGCCGTCACCCCTTTCCACGCCGACTACCTGCACCACGCCGATCGCGCCGAAGCCGCGCGGGCTGCGGCCGCGGCGCATAAAAGCGTACGGTTGCGCGCGCGCGGCGCGGTCGCCGAGGGGCTGCTGCGCTCCCCGATCCACGCGAACGCGCCGGCGGACGGCGAGCTCGAGATCGTCGATGTCGCCGCGCTCGCGGCGCAGGCGGACGCGCGTTACAACGGCTGGTCCGGACCGCCGTGGATCAGGCAGGGCTGGTTCCACGCTTATCTTCTGCTCGCGCCCGCGGCGACCGACGGCGCCGGCCGCGCGCGCATCGACGAGGCGGCGCGGCGGCTCATGCGCGCTGATTATCGGAGCCTCGAAGAGCGCGTCGACCTTGAGCGCAGCCTCGTGGCGCTTTTGCAAAGCGGCTGCGAGCGCATCGTGCTCGGCTATACCCTGCGGCGAGAGTACTACGGCAAGGAGTATTCGCAGGGAGTAGAGAACGTCGGTTACGACGCGCTCGAGGGCCTCGCCTCAGCGATTTTTCCGCGCACCGTCAAGCTGCGGGACTTTCCCTGGAACGGCTGGCTCAACGTCGCGGCACCGGCAGCGCCCGCGAGCGCGTGGAATCCCGTGGTCGGCGGTTTCGGCGACGCGTTCGGTCGCCTCGTGTGGTCGGCGGTCGCCGACCCCGCGTTCTTTCCTTCGCCGCACGGCGGCGGCTGGATCGAGAACCGCGTCAGCGCGTCGGTGGCGAAGACCGGACGGCCGCTCGCGGTACCCGAAGACGCCTTGCTTCCCGAACCCGGGAGCGGACGGCTCCTGCCGGTGGGACGCGGCAAAACGGCCACGTCGCGCATCGTCTACCGCGTGCGCGATTCGGACTTCCACGACGGCACCTCGATGAGCGTGGCAGATCTGTTATACGCATATTCTTTCGCGGCTGCCTGGGGGGCGGGAAACGGCGCCGATCCGGCCATCGCGCGAGCGACCGCGCTCGCGCGCGAGCGCCTAAAGGGTGTGCGGCTCCTGCGTGTGGAAACCGAGACCCTTGCCTTCGGCGAGGACAAGCTGCGTTACGAAGTACCGGTGATCGAGGTCTACCTCGACCTCGGTTCGGGCAGCGAAGCGGCGAGCGTCGCGCCGCCGTGGTCAACGCTGCCGTGGCACCTGCTTGTCCTGCTGGAGGAGGGTGCGCGCCGCGGGCATTTCGCCTTCGGGGCGGCGGCTGCGGCGCGTCGCGGCGTGCCGGAGCTCGATCCGGTGCGCAACGCCGCGCTCGTCGGGCGGCTCGCCGGCCTTGCTCGCGAACTCGAGGAGCGCGCGTACGTTCCGCCAGCGCTCGTCCAGTACATCGGCGCCGAGGAAGCGCGCGCCCGCTACCGCCGGCTGTGCGAGTTTTACGCCGCGCACGGTCATTGGCTCGTCACCAACGGCCCGTACATTCTCAGCCGCTGGGACGGGTCGAAGGCCGTGCTCGCGGTGTTCCGCGACCCGAGCTATCCGAAGGGACTCGGCAGCTTCAACGCCTACGCGGTGCCGCTCAAGGCATACGTGACGCGGATCGAGCCGCGCAGCTACGGCGCGGAAGTCCATACGGAAACCGAGTGGCTCGAACGCCTCGGGCGCGACGTGCGGGTCGTGCGCGGCTCGTTCGCGACGAAGCTCGCCGAGCGGCTTATGGGCGCGGTCTCGACGGCGCCCCCGGTTTGTCACTACCTGCTTGTCGGGCGAAACGGCGCGGTCGCAGCCGCGGGCAATGTGCGCTCGGCTTCGAGCGGCACTTGCCGGCTCGAGTTCGCGCGCGAAGGGGGCAACCTCCCCCGCGGCGGCGCCCGGCTCGTGGTCGCATCGGTCCTGGAGGGCAACGTCGCGAATGCGCCGATCAAGATCGTGCAGTGGAATGATTGATCGCGTGCCCCTTACATCGCGCGGCTTGATCCGGTGCATCGCGCGATTCTCGATTGGATGCGCCAGGGCTGCGCGGTCACCAACCGAGCGACCGCGGCCTTGCGGACCCACAAGTAAAGGTGTTTAATAGGCCGGCCGTTTGCGCCTCTCGCCGGGACGAACGCGCATCTCATCGCATGAGTGCAGACGTTAGGAGGAGGACAGTCATGGACAAGGAACATATCCAGCAGGAGCGCCGCGGTTTTCTGAAGCAATTCGGTGCGACCATGGGCGCGGCGGGTCTCGGGGCCGCGGGGCTCGGGACGGCGGCGTACGTGGCCGCTCCCCGCACCGCGAATGCCGCAGTGCAACCCAAGGGCAATATTCCCGCCAAACCTATCAAGGTCGGGCACATCACGTTTCTCACCGGCGCGGCCGAGCTTCTGGGCGGGCCGGGCCAGCGGGGACATGTCCTCGCCATGGAGGAGATCAATGCCCAGGGCGGGGTGCTCGGCAAGCGCAAGATCGAGACGATTTTCGCCGACGAGGCTGCCGGGACCGACTCCAACGTGAAGGAGCTTCGGCGCATGAAGTTGTCGGAGAATATCGATCTCTTCACAGGGGTCATCTCGAGCGGCAACACCCCCGCACTTGGGCCGGTGGCAGAGGAGCTGAAGGTGCTGACGCTGTTCAACGACGGCTGTACGGACTTTCTGTTCGACAAGGCGGTTCCAAACCCGAAGTACACCTTCCGGGTGACCAACATCCAGTCCGCGGACGGCGTCACCGCGGCCATAGGCACCGCGACACACTGGCCCAAGGTGCGGCGCATCGCCTCGATCCAGCCCGACTACAGCTATGGGCGAAACGTTTTCGAGCACTTCGTGCTTGCACTCGGCAAGCTCCTGCCCGGAATCGAGGTTGTTTCGGAGTCCTGGCCGAAACTGGGCAGCACCGACTTCACCTCGCACATCACGAAGATCCTCGGGGCCAAGCCCGATGTGCTGGTCGTCGGGTTGTGGGGCGGCGACTACGTCGCATTCTACAAGCAGGCGCTGCGCTATGGGCTGTTCGACAGGATGAAGGTCGCCACTACGCTCGCCTTCGGTGGCTACCCGCACGCGATCGGAAAGGATCACCCCGAGGGTGTGCTTGCCGGCGTGCATGCGAACTATCACTTCCTCTATCCGTCAGCCGAGCGTTGGCCGATCAACAAGGACTTTGTCGAGCGCTACCACAAGCGCTGGAAAGAGTACCCGAGCTTCGAGTCCGATGGAGCCTATACCGCGCTGTATCTCTATAAGCATGCGGTGGAAAAGGCCAACCAGCTCGTCGGCGGCTGGCCCAACGACGAGGCGATCATCGCGATGCTCGAGGGAGCGGGGATCGATTCGCCGGCGGGCTACCTCTATATCCGTGCGGACAATCACCAGGGTTACAAGGATGCGGTGACGGGTCTGAGCAAGAACCTGCCGGAATACGAGTTCCCTGTTTGGGACCCGAACAGCATTGTATCCATCCCAATCCGGAGCATTACGGCACCGCCCAACTGGGCGAAGCCCGGGCACGGGCACAACGAGTCCACGGCCGCGGCCGACTGGATCAAGAAGACCTGGCCGTCGGCGAAGACGTGACGCGGTAGCACCCTTCTGGGCGCGCGGCCGGAGTGGCCTTGGCGATACGCCAAGCCGCTCCGGCGGTGCGCGTGCGCAAGAAGAAAACCATGGAAATCGTCGCGGTCCAGGTTCTGAATTCGCTTTTTTACGCCGCGGTGCTGTTCCTCATCGCCGCCGGGCTCAGCCTGATCTTCGGGGTGATGGGGATCATCAACATGGCGCACGGCAGCTTCTACGCGCTCGGCGCCTACGTCACCGCCTGGTCGGTGGCCGCGGCGGCGGCCGCGATCCCGCCGGCCGCCCTGTTCATCTTCCTGCCCCTCGGGGCGGTCGCGGTCGCGGTCATCGGGCTGGCGATCGAGCCCACGTTGATCCGGCCGTTCTACCGGCGGCCCGAGGAGTATCAGCTGCTCGTGACCTTCGGCCTGCTGCTGGTCCTCGATGATGTCATCCGGTTGGTGTGGGGCGGGACGCCGCTCACTGCGAACCGGCTCGTGGATTTCCTCGGGCTCGTTCAGATCGGGGCGCTGCCTTACCCGGTCTACAACCTGATGATGATCGGAGTCGGAATCGCCGCGGCGCTCGGTCTGTGGGCGTTCGTGTACCGCACCCGTTTCGGCGTGCTGCTGCGCGCGACCGCGCAGGACCGGCGCATGGCCGCGGCGCTCGGAATCGACGTCGGGCGGGTCTACGCACTGGCTTTCGGCCTGGGCTGCTTCATGGCCGGGCTCGGCGGCGCCATCGTCGTGCCGAGCCAGGCCGCGGTGCTCGGTATGGGCGTGGAAGTGCTCGTCGTGGCGTTCGTCGTCGTTGTGATCGGCGGTCTCGGCAGCCTCGAGGGGGCCTTGGTCGGGGCGCTGATTGTGAGCGCGCTCAGAACGATCACGATCCAGTTCTGGGAAGAAACCGAGCTCGCCGCGCTGTACCTGATTGCCGCGATCGTGCTGCTGATCCGCCCGACGGGCCTCTTCGGGAGGAAATCGTGAACGCGCCGCAGGTACCTTCGATCGGCCGCCGGGCAGCGCTCGTCGCGGCGGCGCTCGTCGTGCTGGTCCTTGTGCCCACGTTTGCGAGTATCTATCAGACACAGCTTCTCACCTACGGCCTCACGCTGGCGATCGCCGCGCTCGGGTTCAATCTCCTGCTTGGCTACACCGGGCTGCTGTCGTTCGGGCATTCCGCCTACTTCGGCGGGGGCGCCTACGCGGTGGCGCTCATGATGCGCTATCTCGGCGTCTCGTCGATGGAACTGTTCATCCTGGGCGGGATCGCGTTTTCCGCCGCGCTCGCGGCGCTGTTCGGGATCGTGTGCGTGCGCCACACGCGGATCTTCTTCGCCATCCTGACGCTCGCCCTTTCGCAGGTGTTGTGGACGCTCGCCTACAAGTTCTTCTGGATCACCGGCGGCACCGACGGGCTGCGCGTGCCGTTCTCGAAGCTCACCTTGCTGGGCGGTCTCGTCGGTTTTCCGGGCGCCGACGCGTACCCGAGGTTCATCGCTTTCTACTATTACTACGTGCTCGCGGCGTTCTGCGTGTGCGTGGCGCTGATGTGGCTGATCGTCCATTCCCCGTTCGGCAAGACGCTGCAGGCGATTCGCGACAACGAGACCCGCGCCCGCTTTCTCGGCGTGCGGATTTGGCGCTACCGCTGGCTCGCGTTCCTCGTGTCGGGGATCTTCACCGGTCTGGCCGGAAGTCTCTGGGTGCCGCTCAACGGCCTCACCACCCCTGACGTCCTGTACTGGCCGCAGTCCGGCAAGATCGTGTTCTTCGCTGTGCTCGGCGGGTTCCGCAATTTCTCCGGCCCCATCTTCGGGGCCGTGATCTTCAATTACCTCGAGGTCTACGCGGTAGCCGTCACCGAATACTGGCAGATCACGCTCGGGGTGATCCTGATCGCCCTGGTGACGTTCCTGCCCGCGGGCGTCGTGGGCACGGCGGCGCAGCTGAGCGCGTGGCTGAAGCGCAGGCGGGGGGCTGCGGCATGAGCCTGTTGCGAACAGAGCGCCTGAAGAAGCATTTCGGCGAAACGCGTGCCGTGGACGGAGTGGATTTCACCGTCAACGAAGGCGAGTTCCTTTCACTCGTCGGCACCAACGGCGCGGGCAAGACCACCTTGGTCAACCTGATCAGTGCGTTTCTTAACCCGGACAGCGGCAGGATCTTCATCGGCGACCGCGAGATCACCTATGCTTCGGTGGATGAGCGGATCCGGGCGGGGATCGCGAGGAGCTTCCAGCTCGTGAACCTGTTCGACGATCTGTCCGTGCTCGACAACGTGGCGCTCGCGATCTTCGCGCGCGAGGGCAAGACCAAGCGGATTTTCGCGCTCGCGGAGCGGGATACCGCGGTCACCCGGGAGGCGACGGATCTGCTTGGTCAATTCGGCCTCGGCGGCAAGGCGCGGGCGCGTGCGGGAGGGCTCGCGCAGGGCGAGCGCAAGCTCCTCGATGTGGCGGTCGCCTACGCGCTGCGCCCCAAGCTGCTGTTCCTCGACGAGCCGACCAGTGGCGTCAGCACGCGCGACAAGTCGCAGATCATGGACACGGTGTCTTCTGTTGTGCGCGGCGGCAGGATCACGGCGGTCGTCATCGAGCACGACATGGACGTGGTATTCAAGTACTCCGATCGCGTCGTCGTCATGCACGAAGGCAGATTCCTTGCGGACGGCCCGCCCGAGGAGATCCGCCAAAACCGGGACGTGGCCACGTATCTGCTCGGGACCAACGTTTCCGATTGAATGCGCGGCGAGGTGACGCATCCATGCTCGAAGTGAAAAAGATCGACACTTTCCGGGGCCCGGCGCATGTGCTGCACGGGGTCTCGTTGAGCGTGCACGAACACGAAGTGGTTTGCCTGGTCGGCCGCAACGGCGCCGGCAAGACCACGACCATGGAAAGCATCATGGGCTTTCTGCCGGTCAAGTCCGGTCAGATCCTATTTCACGGCGAGGCGGTCACTTCGTTGCCCGTGCACCAGCGGGCGCGGCGCGGCATGGGATACGCGCCCGAAGGATGCGGGATCTTCCCCGAGCTCACGGTGGCGGAGAACATGATGATCAGCCGCTGGATGTCGGCGAAGGCGCACCGCAGGCTGGAGGCGGTCGCCAACGGGGACATCGAGGAACGGGTGTTCTCGGTATTCCCCGAGGTGCGCGATTTGATGCGCCGCCGGGGGATGAACCTGAGCGGCGGACAGCGCAAGATGGTCGCCATCGCTCGCGGGATCGCGCTTGCTCCGACGCTGCTGCTTCTGGACGAGGCGTTCGAGGGGCTCGCCCCGATCATCGTCAAGCGGTTCCGCGATGCGGTGCTGAAGATCGAGGACCTCGGCATCTCGCTCCTGATCGCCGAGTCGAACCTCGTTAACGCGGCGCGCATCGCCGACCGGCTCTACGCGATCGACCGGGGCGAGATCATCTTCCAGGGCAAGCCAGAGCAGGCGCTCGAAGACGAAAACGTCATGAAGGCGCTTCGCGGTTGACGGCTGCATGAACAGCGCCGGCGCGTTCGATTACGTGATCGCGGGCGCCGGCACCGCCGGCTGCGTGCTCGCCAACCGGCTTTCGGCCGATCCGCAGGTCAGGGTCCTGCTGCTCGAGGCCGGCGGGCGGGACGACTGGATCTGGATCCACATTCCGGCCGGCTACCTCTACTGCATCGGCAATCCGCGCACCGACTGGTGCTACCGGACCGAGCCGGACCCGGGACTGAACGGACGCTCGATCCTCTACGCGCGCGGCAAAGTGCTCGGCGGCTGCTCGTCGATCAACGCCATGCTCTACATGCGGGGCCAGGCGCGCGACTACGACGAATGGGCGCGCATCACACGCGACCCCGCCTGGAGCTGGAACTCCGTGCTGCCCGTGTTCCGCAAGAGCGAGGACTACTTCAGCGGCGCTGACGAGGCGCACGGCGCCGGCGGGGAGTGGCGGGTCGAGCCGCAAAGGCTGTCCTGGGAGATTCTCGACAACTACCGCGAAGCGATGGTGCAGGCGGGCATTCCACGCAGCGATGATTTCAATCGCGGCGACAACGAGGGCTGCGGGTTTTTCCTCGTCAACCAGAAGCGCGGAGTGCGCTGGAACACCTCCAAGGCCTTTCTGCGTCCGGTCATGAACCGCCCGAACCTGAGCGTCATCACCGCTGCGCATGTCGTGCGCCTTCGCATGGCCGACAGGCGCTGCCTCGGCATCGAGTTCCGGCGCGCGGGCGAGGACACGTTCGCCGAAGCGCGCCTGGAGACGATCCTCGCCACCGGCAGCATCGGCTCGCCGCAGATCCTGCAACTCTCGGGCGTCGGTCCGGCGCCCCTGCTGCGGGAGCACGGCATCGGCGTGGTGCACGAACTGCCCGGCGTCGGCGAGAACCTGCAGGATCATCTGCAGCTGCGCACGATCTCCAAGGTTCGCGACGCCGTCACGCTCAATCAGCGCATGAACAGCATGGCCGGAAAGATGATGATGGGGCTCGAATACGCGCTTTTCCGCACCGGGCCGCTCACCATGGCGCCCAGCCA
>JBGPYQ010000043.1:0-18951 GCA_041493345.1 Gammaproteobacteria bacterium
ATCCTGCGCGATGAGCCGCCCGCCACCGCCGATGCGGCGGCGGTCGCGAGGCTGAGAGCGGCCGGCGCCATCGTGATCGGCCGCAGCAACATGACCGAGTTCGCGTTCTCCGGCATGGGCCTCAATCCACATTACGGCACTCCGGTGAATCCCTGGGACCGCGAGAGGCGCAGGATTCCGGGCGGATCGTCCTCGGGCGCAGCGGTGTCGGTCACCGACGGCATGGCGGCGTTTGCGCTCGGCACCGACACCGGCGGCTCGGCGCGCATCCCGGCGGCGCTGTGCGGCATCGCCGGCTTCAAGCCGACCCGGCACCGGATTCCGCTCGACGGTGCATTTCCGCTTTCGACGACCCTCGATTCCGTCGGCCCGCTCGCGCCCACGGTTGCGTGTTGCGCCACCGTGTTCCAGGTGCTCGCGGGAGAGCCGACGCGCCCGCTTCAGCCCGCCGCGCCGCGCGAGCTTCGCCTCGGAGTTCCGGAAAATTTCATGCGCGACGACCTCGACTTCGAAGTCATGACGGCTTTTGACGCCGTGCTCCAGCATCTTTCCCGGCAGGGCGTGAAGCTGGTCGAGCTGCGCGTGCCCGAGTTCGAGCAAGCCGCGTTCGCCAGCCGCGGCGGCGGCATTTCCCCGCCCGAGGCCTACGCCTTGCACAGGAAATGGCTAGCCCGCGGGGAAGAATACGACCCGCGGGTGCTGGAGAGGATCTTGCGCGGCGGGGAGGTCTCGGCGGCCGACTACATCGATCTGCTCGCGACGCGCAACCGCCTGATGCGCCAGTTCAGCCGCTCCACTTATGACGTCGATGCCCTGATCATGCCCACGGTGCCAAGAATCGCGCCTCCCCTGGAAAACGTCGATCGCGATGCCGGATCCTTCCGCAATTACAACGGCCATATGCTGCGCAACACCAGTCTGATCAATTTCCTGGATGGCTGTGCGCTGACGTTGCCGATCCAGGCGCCCGGCACGGCGCCTGTGGGCCTCATGGTGGCGGGGTTTTCCGGGGATGATGAGCGCGTCCTGTCGGCCGGATTGGGAATCGAGAACGTATTGGCACAGCGCAGACCGATTCTCGTAGAATAAGGAGTTGAAGCGGACGCGGGGCGCCGCTTCAACTCCGCGCGTTGGAGCGGACGCGGGTCGCGCCGCTCAACGCACGGATTAATCCCGGAGGAGGGGAAGATGACTGACAATTCATTGGGCCGGCGTGATTTTCTCAAAGGAGTGGCCGTCGGCGCGGCCGCGGCGGGGGCGGGGCTCGCGTTTCCGGGGCTCGCCCTGGCGCAGGGCGCGAAAATCAAGGTCGGGCTGATGCTGCCCTACACCGGCACTTTTGCGCCGCTGGGCGTCGCGATCGAGAACGGCTTCCGGCTCGCTCTTCAGGAAAACGGCGGCAAGTTCGGCGGCCGCGAGGTCGAATTTTTCAAGGTGGACGACGAATCCGAGCCGTCCAAGGCGACCGACAACGTCAACCGGCTGGTCACGCGCGACAAGGTGGACATGGTGCTCGGCACCGTGCACTCGGGCGTCGTGGGGGGAATGATCCGCGTGACGCGCGAGTCGGGCGTGCTGCACATCATTCCGAACGCCGGCCTGTCGCAGGCCACCGGCCCGCTGTGCGCGCCGAACATCATCCGCACCTCGTTCTCCAACTGGCAGCCCGGCTACGGAATGGGCGTCGCGCTGTCGCAGCGCAAGAACGTGAAAAACGTGGTGACGCTCGCATGGCGCTACGCGGCGGGCGAGGAATCGGTGAAAGGATTCAGGGACGGCTTCCAGAAAGGCGGCGGCAAGATCGCGAAGGAGCTGTGGATCCCGTTCCCGAACGTGGAGTTCCAGGCGCTGCTCACCGAGATCGCCTCGCTCAAGCCGGATGCGACCTATTCGTTCTTCGCCGGCGGCGGCGCGGCCAAGTTCCTCAAGGACTACCAGCAAGCGGGCCTGAAGGACAAGATTCCGCTGGTCGGCCCGGGCTTCCTCACCGACGGGGTTCTCGAAGCGGTGGGTTCTGCCGCGCAGGGGATGGAGACGACGCTGCACTATGCCGAGGGCCTCAACACGAAGCGCGACAACGACTTCCGGCTCGCGTATGCCAAGACCTTCAAGCTGCAGCCCGATGTATACGCCGTGCAGGGCTACGACTCGGGGCTGCTGTTCGCCGCGGGAATGAAGGCGGTGAACGGCGACATCGGCAGGAAGAAGGACCTCATTGCCGCCATGGAGAAAGCGACCGTCGACAGCCCGCGCGGCAAGTGGCGGCTGTCCAAGGCCCACAATCCGGTCCAGGATATTTATCTGCGCAAGGTGGTGGGCGTGGAAAACAAGTATCAGAGCGTCGCCGTGAAGGCGCTGGATGACGATCCGTCCGCCATGGGCCAGTGCAAGATGGGCTGACCGACGAGCCTGTAAGCTACAATGACCGGCGGCTCGCGAGCCGCCGGTCTTGTTTCTGATAACGCCACGGCTTTTTGCGGCGGCTGATTTAGGGGAGCCCGAGGGGAGACAAACCCTCGTACCGTGCAAACCTATGGACTTCCACACCTTCCTCATCCAGCTTCTGAACGCAGTGCAGTACGGGCTGCTGCTGTTCCTCGTCTCGAGCGGGCTCACGCTCGTGTTCGGCATCATGGGCATCATCAATGTCGCGCACGGCAGCTTCTACATGATCGGGGCGTACCTCGCCTGGTCGCTCACCGGGCAGCTGGGCAGCTTCTGGATCGCGCTTCCCGCGGGCATCGCGCTCTCGGTGGCGATCGGCCTGGCGCTCGAGGCACTGCTGATCAACAAGCTCTACAGCCGCGACCACCTGTATCAAGTGCTGCTCACCTACGGCCTCATTCTGGTGTTCGAGGAGACGCGCAGCATCCTCTGGGGCGACGATGTGCGCGGCCTTCTCATTCCGCAGGCGATCTCGGGATCATTCCCGCTCTCCGATACGCTTTCCTATCCGTACTACCGCCTCTGGATCTCGGGGGTGTGCCTGGTCGTGGCGGGGCTCATGGCCTGGGTGATCCAGAAGACGCGGCTGGGCATGATGATCCGCGCGGGCTCGACCGACCGCGAGATGGTGCAATCCCTCGGCCTCAACATCCAGCTCCTCTACCGGGTGGTGTTCGCGGCGGGCATCACGCTCGCGGCGCTCGCCGGCATGATCGCGGCGCCGGTGTCGGCGGTCTTTCCCGGCATGGGAAACCAGGTGCTCATCCTGTGCTTCGTCGTCGTCGTGATCGGCGGCCTGGGCTCGGTGAAGGGCGCGATGGTGGCCTCGCTCCTCATCGGCCTGGTGGACACTTTCGGCAAGGTGGTGCACCTGGAGATCGGCGCTCTGAAGCTCCTGCCCGAGCTCTCCAGCATGACCGTATACCTCCTGATGGCGGTGATCCTGCTTTGGCGGCCGGAGGGCATCTTCGGCCGGCGGCTGTGAGCCTCACCCTCACCCTTCCCCTCACCCCAACCCTCTCCCGCAAGCGGGAGTGGGGGACGGTTGCACGAGCAACGTGAGCGCGCTTTGGAAAATGTCCTCCTCTCCACCGGAACCGGGGAAGAGGGTTGGGGTGAGGAGGTAGCGTGACGCGAACTACCGCCGCCGCCATCAGCCTGATCGCCGCAGTCGCGGCGCTCGCGGTGCTGCCGTTCTTCGCCGAGAAATTCACCATGCAGATGCTCACGAAGATCATGATCATGGCGATTCTCGCGATGAGCCTCGATCTTCTGCTCGGATACACGGGCCTCGTTTCCTTCGGCCACGCGGCGTTCTACGGCGCCGCGGGCTACGCCCTCGCATTGCTTACGCCGCAGCACCAGGCGGCGAATTTCTGGACCTCCTTGCCGCTCGCGGTCGCGGCGAGCGCGCTGCTTGCACTCGTGATCGGGTATTTCGTGGTGCGCACCCGCGGCGTCTATTTCATCATGGTGACGCTCGCGTTCGCGCAGATGCTGTTCTTCGTCTTCTACGACACCAAGATCGCGGGCGGCAGCGACGGCATCTACATCGACGTGCGTCCCGTCGCGAGGATCGGCGGCTGGCAGCCCTTCAATCTGGACAACTTCGTGCACGTCTATTACCTCGCGCTTGGATTCATGGTGCTGGTGTACGGGTTTTTGCGCATGGTTCTGCGCTCGGCCTTCGGCCACGTGATCGTCGGCATCCGCGTCAACGAGCACCGCATGCGGTCACTCGGCTATCCCACCTTCCGCTACAAGCTCGCGTGCTTCGTCATCGCCGGAGCGATCGCGGGGATCGCCGGCTATCTCTCGGCGGTCCAGTTCGGCGTGGTCAATCCGGAGATGATGGGCTGGCACCTCTCGGCGGCGGTGATGATGATGGTGATCCTCGGCGGCATGGGCACGCTCGTGGGCCCCGCGATCGGCGCGGCGATCTGGATGCTGCTCGAGCTTGGGTTCCAGGGACTTCCGCAGGCGGGGAGCGTGGATCTCGGGAAGCATTGGCAGCTCTTCATGGGCGGATTCATCGTGCTCGCGACGCTGTTCCTGCCGAACGGATTGATCGGCATCGCCGGTCTGCTGCGCGGCCGCAAGGAGGGCGCCGATGACTGAAACCGCCGCTCCGGTGCTCCGGACGCGCGGACTGACGCGGCTATTCGGCGGGCTCGCCGCGGTCAAGGACGTGTCGATCGAGTGCCGCATGCGCGAAGTGCACGCCGTCATCGGCCCGAACGGGGCCGGCAAGACCACGCTCATCAACCTGCTTTCGGGCGATCTTCGCCCGAGCGCGGGCACGGTGATCCTCGGCGATGAGGACATCACGGGACTGGAGCCGCACCGCATCTCGAAGCTCGGCGTCGGCCGCAGCTACCAGAAGACCAACGTATTCTTCCCGTTCACCGCTTTCGAGAATTGCCGCCTCGCGGCGCAGTCGCGCCTGGAAAGCTCGATGCACTTCATCCGGCCGGCGCTATCCGACATGGAGGTGAATGCCATTGCCGAACAGGCGCTCATCGTCGTCGGGCTCGAGGGCAAGAGCAGGGTGGCGGTCGCGGCGCTCTCGCACGGCGAGCAGCGCCAGGTCGAGATTGCCATGACCCTCGCCACCAATCCGCGCGTGCTGCTGCTCGACGAGCCGCTCGCCGGAATGGGCGCGGAGGAATCGGTGCGCATCGTCGGGCTCCTGCGGCAGCTCGCCGCCCAGCACGCGGTCCTTCTGGTTGAGCACGACATGGACGCGGTGTTCGCCGTTGCCGACGTTCTCACCGTGATGGTGGACGGCATGGTGCTCGAATCCGGAACCCCGGAGCAAATCCGCTCCAGCCGCGCGGTGCAGGAAGCGTACCTGGGCACGGAAGAACTGCTGCACGAATGAGGGTTGGGGGTAGTCGCCGATGACTGACACTTTGATCGAAGCCCGCGGCATCCACGCCTACTACGGCGCGAGCCACGTCCTGCACGGGGTGGACTTCAGCGTGCGCCGCGGCGAGACCGTCGGCATCATGGGCCGCAACGGCATGGGCAAGACGACTCTGCTCAAGAGCATTCTCGGCCTGGTGCGTCCGCCCCTCGGAAAGATGCGCGGCAGCGTAAGCGTGATGGGCCGCGACGTGACCCGCGCCGCGCCGCACGCAATCGCGCTCGCCGGCATCGCCTACGTCCCCGAAGGGCGCGGAATCTTCCCGAACCTGAGCGTGCGCGAGAATCTCGTCATGGCGGCGCGCGCCGGCGTGAACGGCAGGCGGGACTGGACGCTGGAGCGCGTGCTCGGGGCTTTCCCGCGGCTCGCGGAGAGGCTAGCGCACGGGGGAAGCGAGCTTTCCGGCGGCGAGCAGCAGATGCTCACCATCGGCCGCGCGCTCATGACCAACCCCGAGCTGCTGATCCTGGACGAGGCCACCGAAGGCCTCGCGCCGCTCATCGCGCGCGAGATCTGGCGCATCATCCGGAAAATCAGGGAGGCGGGCATCGCCGCGGTCATCGTGGACAAGAACTTCGGCGCAGTCTCGGCGGTCTCCGACCGCGCCGTGATTCTCGTGAAGGGCACTACGGTATACGAGGGCGCGAGCAGCGAGCTGCGCGCGCAGCCGGGGCTGCATCAGCGCTACCTGGGCGTTTGACCTCCGGACTGAATCACTCCACTTTGATGCCGGCCGCCTTGATGATCGGCCACCACTTCTCGATTTCCGCCTTGTGGTGGGCGCCCAGGGCCTGCGGCGTCTGCTGCTCGCGCGGCGGGATGTCCTGGCCCAGATCGGCAAGCCGCTTGCGTACCGTGGGATCAGCGAGCGCGTCGACGATGGCGGCATTGAGCTTGCCGATCACGATTTTGGGCGTGCCCCGGGGTACCCAGGTGCCGTACCAGATGGCAATGTATAGCCCCGGAAGGCCCGCCTCGTCCACGGTCGGAATATCAGTCGCCGTCGCGAGGCGCGTCTTCGCGGTGACGGCGAACGCTTTGATCTTGCCGGCACGCACCTGCGGAAGCGAGTTCGACGCCTGGTCTACCATCAGGTCGATCTGGCCCCCGACCAGATCCTGCATCGCCGGGCCGGTGCCGCGGTAAGGTATGAACGGGAAACGGGTGGCGGAGGCATTCTGGAAGTAGACGCCGCCGATGTGCGACCCGGAGCCGGCCCCGGCGGTTCCCGCCGACGCCTTGTCCGGATTGGCCTTCAGCCACGCGATCAATTCCCCGAGATCCCTGGCCGGCACGGTGCTCCTCGCGACGATCAGCAGAGGATTGGTGGCGATCATCGCCACCGGCTCGAGATCCTTGAGCAAGTCGTATTGAAGCGGATAGACGGCGCCGTTGACGACGTGCGTGCTCCAATGCCCGATGCTGACCGTGTAACCGTCGGGCGCCGCGCGCGCGACCTTGCCGACGCCGATAGTGCCCGCGGCGCCGGTTACGTCCTCGACGATCACGGTCTGGCCCAGCGTCCTGCTCATGGGCACGGCGATGATGCGCGCGACGGTATCGACGGGTCCGCCCGCGGCGAAGGGCACGACCAGGGTCACCGGGCGCACGGGGTAGGCCTGCGCCGAGGCGATCGAGATGCCCCCCGATGCGGCGGCGAGGGCCAATGCGGCCAGCAGTGTTTTCATTTTGGTTTCTCCTCCCGGTGCTGCAGGATCACTAGCGGCCTATTCTGCGCTTCACCCTCGCGGGCTTCAACGGCAGCCCACTTGCACCGCGGCCCGCGGGCAGCTAACCTCGCCGCGTGCTGTCGATCCGGAACCTGAGCAAGTCCTTTTCCGGTCCGCGCGCGAAGGCGGTGCTGCGCGACATCGCGCTCGAGCTGCCCGCGGGCGAATACGTCGCGGTAACGGGCGAGTCGGGGATCGGAAAGTCCACGCTCCTCAATCTCGTTGCCGGGCTCGACCGGCCGGACTCGGGCGAGGTGCTTTTCGACGGCGCAAGCCTTGCCGCGCTCGACGACGACGCGCTCACGCTCCTCCGGCGCAAGCACATGGGCTTCGTGTTCCAGGCGTTTCACGTGCTGCCTTATTTGACGGTGGCGCAGAACGTCGGGCTGCCGCTCTTGCTCAATGGCGTCGCCGATCCCGAGATGGAGCCGCGCATCGCGGCGATGCTCGCGGCAGTGGGGCTGGGCGATCGCGGCGAGAGCCTGCCGCGCGAGCTCTCGGGCGGGGAGATGCAGCGCGTCGCGATCGCGCGGGCGCTGGTGCACAAGCCGCGCCTCGTGCTCGCCGACGAGCCCACCGGCAATCTCGATCCGGACAGCGCCGCACAGGTGCTGCGCCTGCTGCGCGAGTGCGTGAAAGGCGGGGGCGCCGCCGGAATTCTGGTCACGCATTCGGCGGCCGCCGCGAAGACGGCCGACCGCGTCTATGTACTGGCGCAGAACGGCCTGCGGCCGGCCTAGGGCGCGCCTATAATCATTGTCCGCATTCCGCAGTTCGGAGACCGAAACGATGAATACAGGATTACCACAATGGGGTGTCGCCGCTTTGGCCGCTGCCCTCATCGGCGGATGCGCGAGCATCAAGGCGGACGATGTGAAAATCTACAGTCCGGCCCAGTTGCAAAAAGGGCAGTACGAGACCGTGGCGCGCCTGTGGGTCGAATCCTGGCGCGCGAATTTCTGGACGCCGACCTATTCCTCGCCGGCGGACGGGATCTCGGGGCTCAAGGACAAGGCGGCGAGCCTGGGCGCGAACGGATTGACCAACGTGGACTGCTACAACAATCATGGTCCCACCCTGCTGTCCTGGGCCATGGATTCGGCCTACACCTGCTACGGAAAGGCGATCCGGGTTCCCTGAATTCCGCCGCGCTCGCGCTCAGCCGAGCCGGAACAGCCCGCGCTCGGCGCCGTGCAGGCGCTCGAAGCCGTTTTCCGTCACCAGCACCAGCTCGCCGACCTGCACGCCCGCCTTCCGATCGGGCGTCACCACGTTCGGCTGCACCACGCAGGTCATTCCCGCTTCGAGCCTCATGTTGGGCAGGGGCCCGGCCGGGCGGCTCTTCGAGCCTAGCACCGGAGGAAAATACCCGCCGCCGAAGCCGTGCATCAGGTCGTCGAAGACCGTGAATCCCGCGTCCTCGATCAGACCCGCGGCATCGATGATTTTCTGCATGGAGGTACCGTGCCGGATCACGCCGGTTACCGCGTCGAAAGCGGCTTCGGCCGTGTCGTGCAGCTTGCGGAAAAGCGCCGTGGGCTCGGCCCCCACCGTGAAAGTGCGCAGGATCTGGCCCGGATAATCGAAAAACTGCGCGGTGATTTCGGTGGCGATCACGTCGCCTTCGCGCACCTTGCGGCTCGAGGTGAACTGGCGCGGCACGCAGTATTCGGGGTTGGCCATAGGCGTGACGAGAAAATAATGGATGAAGGTCACTCCGCCGAGCGGGTGATACGCGGACTCGCAGAGGCCGCCGAGCTCGTGCTCGGTCATCCCGGCCCTGGCCTCGCGCCTGAGCGCCCCGATCGCGAGGTCGGTCAGCGCCGCGGCGATCCGCATCCAGTCGATCTCTTCTTTTGACTTCACCAGCCGCAGGCGCACGTACTCGCGGCTGAGCTCCACGAGCGGCCCGAACGCGGCTTCGAGTTTCCTGCATTTTGCATAGCCGAGGGCGCCCATGACGCCGACGCGCTTTGCGCCACGCGCCTTGAGATCGGCCATCGTCTTTTCGAACCCCTGGTGCTCGCCCCAGCGGACTTCGGTATCGCGCGCGAGTTTCTTCGCGAGCGGCCAGTGGTTGTACCACTCCATGTACATCACCTGGGGCTCGCGCGGGGCGACGATCACGTAGGCTTCGACGGTGGCGGGCCAGGAGGTGAGCCAGCCGACGCCCGTGCCCGCACGCTGTTCGCCGCACACGAGCAGGTGGTCCACCCGGGCTTCCTCCATCACGCGCAGCAGCGCGGCGCGGCGGCGCGCCATTTCGGCATCCGAAAACCTCGGGTACTCCGCGGCATGAATCGCGGCGAGCCGCGGGGCTAGCTTGAGCGTTTCGCGCATGACAGACGGTCTTCCTGTGGGGACGGGTGGCGCAATGCGCGCACGGCCGCCGCAAGTCTAGCGCGATAACCGCTTCGGCCGCCGGTCTGTCAAAATGGTGCCCTCATCCTCCCGCAAGGAGAAAACCATGGACCAGGGCAGAGACATCCGGAATGCGCGATGGATCGCGGCGGCGGGCATGCTCGTGCTGAGTCTCACGGCGTGCGATCAGTCGCCGCCGCCTGCGAAGCCGGCCGGGCCGGTCACCGGCGAGACCGTATTCCTGCCGCAGCCGGTAATACAGGCGGCACCGAAAGTGGAGCCGGCCCAGAAAGCGGCCGGGCTTCTCCGGCCGAATGAGAACGAGATCCTGGCTTCCAGGATCAAGGCCGTGCTCGCCGAAGATCCCGTGCTGAAGATGCTTGCGATCGACGTCCGCTCATCGGGCGGCGTGATCACGCTCTATGGAACGGTGGATACGCGCGCGCAGCGCGAGAAGGTCGAGCGGCTGGCGCAGAAAATGGAAGGCGTCGTATCGGTCAGGAACCAGTTGGTGATCGTAGCAGGCTCGTGAGCGCGGGCCGGCGCGCGGCCTGGCCGGTGTTGCGGCACAATGGACTGTTCGTAACTAAAATGACATGTTGAGGAGGCATACGATGAAAAAAGCAGCCGTAGTCCTGTTCGCATTGCTTGTTTCCGGGTTGGTTTCCGGATGTGCATCGAATCTCATGATGACGCGGGCCGCTCAAGAGCCGGCCTCCGTTCCCAGAGGCAAATCGGAGATCGTGTTCATGCGATCTTCATTCGTCGGCAGCGCAATCCAGGCATCCTTGTACGACGTGACTTCGGGAAAGCTCGAGTTCCTCGGCATTATTTCCAACAGCACGAAGATTTCCCGCGTAGTGGATCCCGGCGAGCGGGTTTTCATGGTCGTCTCGGAATCGGCGGATTTCATGAAAGCGGACATGTCCGCGAACAAGACGTACTACGCCATGGTCACGGCGCGCATGGGCGTCTTCAGGGCACGGTTCAGTTTGCATCCGGTTCGCAATCAATCCGGCGACGAGTTCAATTGGACCTCCAGGGAATTTGCCAACTGGGAGGGCACCACGAGATATGTCGAGAACACGGACCTGTCGCGGCAATGGTTCGAGGAGAACAGGACGGATATCGTGAACAAGCAAAATTCGTATTGGCCGGAATGGCAAGCCAAGCCGGCCCCGGCTCGCGCATTGCAGACCCTCAACGCATGGGACGGGAAATGATCATTTGACCTGGGGTCGCTGCGGCGGCCTTCGCCGCCGGCGGCCCGGGGTGCCGCAGCGCTCGGATTGCGCCATGACCGCCACGGCGATCCGGCGCGAGCTTGTGTTCGCGCCTCTCTTGCAGCACAAGGGGCGGCTTGCGCTGTCGGTGCTGGCCATCGCGCTCGGCGTCGCGCTCGGGTACGCCATTCAGCTCGTCAACCAGGCGGCGCTCAACGAATTCGCGCTGGCGGCGCAGACGCTCGCGGGCGAGGCCGACCTGGAAATCCGCGGTCCGGGTTTGGGACGAGGTTCCGGATTCGACGAAGCGCTTTTCCCGCGCGTCGCGGGCATGCCCGAGGTCGCGGTGGCGAGCGCCGTGCTCGAAGCCGACGCAAGGATTCCGCGCCGGCGCGAGCCGCTGAAGATCCTCGGGCTCGACGTTTTCCGCGCCGCGCGCATCCAGCCTTTCCTGGCCGGCGGCGATTTCAAGGACCGGCTCGATTTTCTGCGTCCCGACCGGATTTTTCTTTCCGCCGCCGCCGCCGACTGGCTGGAAGCGAAAGAGGGCGACGCGATTTACCCGCAGGCCGGGCTGCGCGAGCTTCCGTTCCGCGTCGCGGGCATCCTCGGCGAAGGCCGCCGCCAGCGCTTCGCGGTCATGGACATCGCCGCGGCGCAGGCGGCGTTCGGGCAACCGGGAGCGATCAACCGCATCGACCTGCGCTTGCGCCCGGGAGTCGATCCCGCGCGCTTCGCGGAAAAGCTCCAGGCCGATCTCCCGCCGGGAGCGGTGCTGGAGCGGCCCGAGGCCGATGTCGAGCGCGGCCAGAGCCTGTCTCGCGCTTATCGCGTCAATCTCAATGTGCTCGCGCTGGTCGCGCTCTTCACCGGCGGGCTGCTCGTGTTTTCCGCCCAGGCGCTCGCGGTGGTGCGCCGCCGCGCGCAGCTCGCGCTGCTGCGGGTGCTGGGAATGACTCGCGGCCAACTGGTCGCGATGCTGCTCGCGGAGGCCGCGGCGATCGGGACGGCCGGCGCGCTCCTCGGCCTCGCGATCGGGCACTTTATCGCCGAGATCGTCCTGAGGCGCTTCGGCGCGGGGCTGGGTGAGGGATTCGGCGCGGGATATTTCCGGGGCCTGGAGCCCGCGCTCACGTTCGACTGGATCGCGCTGGTCCTGTTCTTCGCGCTCGGCGTGCTGGCGGCGGTGATCGGGACCCTCGCGCCCGCGCTCGAAGCGGCGCGCGCCCAGCCGGGGCCGGCGCTGAAAGCGGGCGACGAGCAGCGCGTGTTCGAGCGCCTGCAGTCCTGGTGGCCGGGAGTTACGGTAATGCTGGCGGGCGCGGCGCTGACGCAGGCAGGGCCGGTGCGCGGGCTGCCTCTTTTCGGCTACGCCGCCATCGCGTTCCTTCTCTTCGGCGTGATCATGCTGATGCCGCGGTTCGCGGTACTGTGCTTCCGCGGCTTGCCGCTTCCCGGCGGCGCGCCCGGCCGCATCGCGATTGCGCAATTGCGCGGCGCACCGGGGCAGGCAGGCGTGAGCCTCGCCGCGATCGTCGCGAGCGTGAGCCTGATGGTCTCGATGGCGATCATGGTCGCCTCGTTCCGACAGTCGCTCGACGAGTGGCTGGAACGCGTGCTGCCCGCCGATCTCTACGTACGCACGGGCCTGGGCGGGGAGACGGCGTTTCTTTCGCCGGCCGACCAGAAGGCGATCGCCGCGATTCCCGGCGTGCGCCACGCCGAGTTCCTGCGCAGCCAGCGATTGATTCTTGCGCCGGGCAAACCCACGCTGACGCTGCTCGCGCGCGCGGTGCAGAGCGAAAACAGGCTGCCGCCGCTCGTGGGCCCGTCGCTTTCAATAAAGGCCGGCGATCCGCCTCCCGCCTGGGTGTCCGAGATCGCGGCGGAACTCTACGGCTGGAGTCCGGGTGACGTGATAGTGATTCCGCTGGGACAAAGGAACGCGAGCTTCACGGTCGCCGGCATCTGGCGCGATTACGCCCGCCAGCAGGGCGCGGTGCTGATCGAGCGCGACGAGTACCTGCGTCTCACGGGAGATGCGAACGCCAACGACGCGGCACTGTGGCTCGATCCCGGCGCGGGCGCGGAAAGCGTAAGGCGCGCGGCGGAGTTGACTATTCCCGGAGGCGCGAATCTCGAGATCGCCGGGCCCGGAGAGATCCGCGCGATCTCGCTCGGGATTTTCGACCGCACCTTCGCGGTCACCTATGCGCTCGAGGCGGTGGCCGTGATCATCGGCCTCGCCGGCCTGTCGTCGAGCTTCGGCGCGCTGGTGCTCGCGCGCCGGCGCGAGTTCGGCATGCTGCGGCACATCGGCATGACGCGCGCCCAGGTCGGCGCGATGCTCGCGCAGGAAGGCGCGCTCGTCAGCGCGCTCGGGGTCGCCGCGGGGCTCGCGCTCGGCTGGCTGATCAGCCTCGTGCTCATCCACGTCGTCAACCGCCAGTCCTTCCACTGGAGCATGGAGCTGCACGTGCCCTGGCAACTGCTCGCCGAATTCGTCGCGGCGATGCTCGCGCTTGCGACCGTGACCGCGATTCTCAGCGGCCGGCGCGCGATGGGAGCCGACGTGGTGGGAGCGGTGAAGGAGGATTGGTGAAAAGGCAGGTAGTGTGCGCCGTGCGCACGTTTATCCACGCCAACCCCAATCGTGCGCGGGGCGCACGCTACGTCCTGATATCCGCGGCCCTGGGGCTGCTCTCGCTGGGCGCGCTGGCTGCGGATGACTATCCGCCCGTGCGCAAAGGTGTCGCGCTGCAATTCCCGCGCGACCATGGCAGCCATCCGCAGTTCCGCAACGAGTGGTGGTACATCACCGGCTGGCTCAAGGCCAGGGACGGACGCGAGCTTGGCATGCAGATCACGTTCTTCCGCAACCGTCCGCGTGTCGCCGAGAATGTCGCGGGGCGGTTTGCGCCGCGGCAGTTGCTGTTCGCGCATGCGGCGCTGTCCGATCCGAAGACGGGCCGCCTTCTTCACGATCAGCGCGCCGCGCGCGCCGGCTTCGGGCTTGCCGAGGCGCAGGAGGGTCGCACCGATGTTGCAATCGAGGATTGGTCGCTGAAGCAGACCGCGAGCGGCTATGCCGCGGAGATCGCGGCGCGCGAATTCCAGTATTCCTTCAAGTTCGATGCGAGCCAGCCGCTACTGCTCCAGGGCGAGGGCGGCTTCAGCCGCAAGGGGCCGGGATGGTCGCAGGCGAGCTATTACTACAGCCGGCCGCATCTGGAGGTCAGCGGAACCGCGGTCATCCGCGGCGAAAAGATCGAAGTCTCGGGGCAGGCCTGGCTCGATCACGAATGGTCGAGCGAGGCCATGGCGCCGCAGGCCGTGGGCTGGGACTGGATCGGAATAAATTTTGCCGACGGCGGCGCGCTGATGGCTTTCCGCATGCGCGGCAAGGACGGCGGCACGGTGTGGGCGGGCGGCGCGCGGCGCGGCGCCGACGGGCAGGTGCGCGTGCTGCAGCCGGGCGAAGTGCGCTTCGAGCCTATGCGCCGCTGGCGCTCGCCGCGGACTCAGGCCGAATATCCCGTGTCCGTTCGCGTCGAGGCCGCGGACACGGCGATCGAGATCGAGCCGCTGATGGACGACCAGGAGCTCGACTCGCGCGCGAGCACCGGCACCGTCTACTGGGAAGGGGCAGTGCGCGCGAAGCGCGGGACCGAGGTGATCGGCCTCGGGTACCTCGAGCTGACCGGATACTGGAAGCCGCTGAAATTATGAGGACTCGCGCGAGACCGCGCGGCGCGCATCGGGTAAAATTGCGCGCCTTTCAAGAAAAACCGAGCCCCCGTTTTTTGCGAGTCCCCATTGTCCGCGCAGCCCGATCTCGTCAGCGTTCAAGGCCGCAAGCTCGAAGTCCAGCGAATTCCCGGCGCCGACCGCGACGCGCCGACGCTCGTGTTCCTGCACGAAGGCCTGGGCTCGGTCTCGATGTGGCGCGATTTTCCGCAGAAGGCGGCGGCGGCGACCGGCTGCGCCGCGGTGGTGTATTCGCGCTACGGCTACGGCCACTCCGACGTGCTTAAGGAGCCGCGCAAAACGGATTACATGCACGTCGAGGCGCTCACGACGCTGCCCGAGCTGCTGGAAACGCTGGCGATCCGCGAGCCCGTGCTGGTGGGGCACTCGGACGGCGCCTCGATCGCGCTCATCCACGCCGGCGCCGGCCACCGCGTGAAGGGCCTGGTGCTCATGTCGCCGCATGTGTTCGTCGAGGACATCAGCGTGAAGAGCATCGCCGAGGCGAAGACGGCGTTCGAGGCGACGGACCTGCCCTCGAAGCTGAGCCACCACCACAAAGACGCGGCGGCGACTTTCCGCGGCTGGAACGACATCTGGCTGCAGGCGGATTTCCGCGGCTGGAATATCGAGGAGGTTTTGCCGCGCGTCACCTGTCCGCTGCTCGCGATCCAGGGCTTCGACGACGAGTACGGCAGCATGGCCCAGGTGGATGCCATCGCGAAACAGGCGGGCGGCCCGGTCGAGCTGCTGAGGCTGACGCATTGCAGGCATTCGCCGCACCGCGACCAGCCGGCGGCGGTGATCGAGGCGATGTCGGGCTTCATTGCGCGGCTGGAAGACGGCGTCTAGCCGCCGCGCGGCTCGATGAAGGATAATTCGATCGAGGAAAAAAATGACCGCCCCCAAGCTCGACATCTTTCCGCATATCTTTCCCAAGCCCTTCTTCGAGCGCATGAAGGCGATCGCGGAAGGCAATCCCGCGCTCGCCGCTTCGATCAAGCGCTGGCTGCACATCCCGGTGCTGTGGGACCTGGATGCGCGCGTGCGCATGATGGACCGCTTCAAGGGCTACAAGCAGATTCTCACCCTGTCGCTGCCGGCGATCGAGTTTCTCGCGCCTCCCGACCAGTCGCCCGAGCTTGCGCGCCTTGCGAACGACGGCATGGCGGAGATCGTGGCGAAGCACCCGGACTATTTTCCGGCGTTTGTCGCGTCGCTGCCGATGAACAACGTTTCGGCGGCGCTCGAGGAAATGGACCGCGCCATCGACGGACTCGGCGCGAAAGGCGTGCAGATCTTCACCAACGTAAACGGCCGGCCGCTGGATGAGCCCGAGTTCTATCCGGTCTTCGAGCGCATGGCGAAGAAATACGATCTGCCGATCTGGGTGCATCCGACGCGCACGGCGAAGTTCGCCGACTATCCCGGCGAAGCCAAATCGAAGTATGAAATTTACTGGCTGTTCGGCTGGCCGTACGAAACCAGCGCCTTCATGGCGCGGCTGGTGTTCTCCGGCATGATGGAAAAGCTGCCCGGGCTCAAGATCATCACCCACCACCTGGGGGCGATGGCGCCGTTCTTCGACGCGCGCATCGGCCTTGGAATGGACCAGCTCGGCAGCCGCACCACCGACGAGGACTACACGCTCATCCTGAAAAGGATGGCGAAGCGCCCGGTGGACTACTTCAGGATGTTCTACGCCGACACCGCGGTGAACGGCTCGGCGTCGGCGATGCGCTGCGGCCTGGATTTCTACGGAGCGGACCACGTGCTCTTCGGCACCGACTGTCCGTTCGATCCGGAGGGCGGGCCGATGTTCATCCGCGAGATCATCCGCGGCATCGCTACCCTCAAATTGAAGGACACGGACCTGCGCAAGCTCTACTTCGGCAACGCCATCCGCATGCTGAAGCTCGAACTGCCCGCGCCGCCCAGGGTGAAAGCCAGGTCGAAGAAGACTCGCAAGACAGTTGGAAAGAGAAAATGAGCCACTGCCGTCATTCCCGCGAAGCTTGCCCCCGACCACGATCGGGGGGCGGGAATCCAGCGACTTTCTGGCAAACGGCACTGGATTCCGGCTCGCGCTTCGCTTGGCCGGAATGACTTTGATCTTCACAATCCGTCGAGCGCCTTCATGACCATCCCCCGCGACCGCGTCAAATACTCCGCCATCGTCGACCGCCCCAAGCTCAAGCTTCCCGCCGGCAAGCGCGTCATCGTCTGGACCATCGTCAATCTCGAGGTCTGGGACATTTCCAAGCCGATGGCGCGGCAGGTGCTGCCCGCGCCGACCGGGGTGCCGCTCCTGCCCGACGTGCCGAACTGGAGCTGGCACGAGTACGGCATGCGCGTGGGCTTCTGGCGTTTTCATGCGCTCTACCAGCGTCTTCGCATCAAGCCGACGCTCGCGATCAACGCGCGCGTGTGCGTCGATTACCCGCGCGTCGCGCAGGCGTGCAAGGACGCGGGCTGGGAGTTCATGGGCCATAGCTACGAGCAGGGCCCGATCCACAACGAAAAAGACCAGCCGGGAATGATCCGGCGCTCGCTCGACACCATCGAGCAGTTCACCGGCAAGCGGCCCGTAGGCTGGCTCGGGCCGGGGCTCACCGAGACCTACGACACGCCCGAGTATTTGACCGCCGCCGGCGTCAAGTACATCGGCGACTGGGTGTACGACGACGAGCCGACCGAAATCGCGACCGCGAACGGGCCGCTCATCACCCTGCCTTATACCGTGGAGTGCAACGACATCCCGATGATGATCGTGCAGCACCATGAGGCCGCGTACTGGACGCAGAAATGCATCGACTGTTTCGAGCGGCTGTACAAGGAAGGCGCCGAGCGGCCGAAGATCATGGCGATCGCCATTCACCCCTACATCAGCGGCCAGCCGTTCCGCATCAAATACCTCGAGCAGGTGTACGAGCGCATCGCCAAATTCAAGGGCGTGGTGCACTGGAACGGCGAGCAGATCCTGGAGTGGTATCTGAAGGCGAGGAAGGAAGCGAAGTAGGGCGGGGCGGGCGTAAGCCCGCCTGCGGCGGTGTGCAAGCGAAGGTTAGGCGGCACGGCGCCGACTCCATTTGGATGGAAGCAATGGTGACCTGATCGCGTCGAGGATTCCATCGACTGTCAGCGATCGACCCACAGCGGTCATTCAGCATTGCAATCGGCCGAGCGCAGGCGCAATATATGCGCGGTAGCGCTGAATCAGCGCCAAACCGTCGCCATCGGCCAGAGGCACGAAAAGAGCAGGATTGAATTTCCTATCGTTTATCTTTTCGCAACTTACTTCGGTCCACTGCAGGAGACAAACCTCATGAAAAGAATACCGCGCACGGCGATTGGCCTCTTGTTCGCAGCGATGATCGGCGCAGCGATGGCTCCGGCAAATGCACAAGTCACCGGGAATGGCCCTTACTACGCAACACCCTCCTGGGACCAGTCATTCCCCAGCGCGTCGAGGTTCATGATTCTGACCAATTTGGGAAATGCCGCGGTCCTCGATCGCGAGACGGGCCTCGTCTGGGAGCGCACGCCGAGCACGAGCACGTTCGTGTGGGGAATCGGTCGCGTTGAATGCCTCAATCGCACGATCGGCGGTCGCAAAGCCTGGCGCCTGCCATCCCTGCATGAATTGTTGACGCTCATGGATCCGACCATTCCGGCACCGGGTCCCGCGTTGCCCGCGGGACATCCGTTCAACAACGTGTCCTCGCCGGGAATCTTCTGGACTTCGACCGCGAATTCCGAACCGACCAGCCTAAAGTGGGTCGTTTTCACGGGTGACGCCAGCGTGTCCACGGACGATCAGATATTCAGCCTGCGCGTGTGGTGCGTGCGCGGGCCGTCGCAGGAGAGCGTTTACTAAAGGATCTATCAAATCTGTCGTCGCTCTTGAGCCGAAGGTGATCGCGCATGACTTGGCGACTTCGGCCAGGCGGCGCAGGCGCCAAGCGATCACGCCTGCTCGAATGGCGGCACTTCGGCGGGTTCTCGGTGTACAACCGGGTGCGGGTCGGGGCGGAGGATCCTGGAGGCAGACAGAAGCTCGCCGGCTATATGCTCCTGGCGCTGATGTCCCTAGAGAAGATGAGCTACGACGCAGCCACCGGCACGGTGATCTACCGCTCGAAGGTGCACGCCGGCCGCAAGCGCAACTTCCAGCTGATGCCCGGCGCCGAATGGCTGGAGTTGCTCTGCAAACACATTCCCGACCGCTACGAGCACCCGGTGCGCTACGTGGGGTGGTATTCCAACTGAGGTAGCGTATCGCCAGTGTCTGCTCTTGGCCGATATCAGACGTTGGCCGTCATCCAGAAAGCATCCAGAAAGGGTCGGGTTGAACCGGCCCCCTTAGCTTTTCACTCGGAAGCCTCAGCCTATCGGCCTATGACGATCAAAATACCTGCTGCGACGGCGAGAGCGGCCATCACAACACCCAGTCCAGAGAAATTCAAATTGAGCAGCGGCAACAGGCCAGTCAGGATGAGCCAGATGGCCAATAACAGCA
>JBGPYQ010000161.1:0-7747 GCA_041493345.1 Gammaproteobacteria bacterium
AGGTTCATGGTTCTCCCTGTGGTATTTTGGCTTGGCTTGTTCGGGGAAGGATACACCGTGAATAAAAAAATCCCCCGCTAGTCGGCTTTTCGGCCACGTCCTTCTACTGCGCCTGGATGGCGGCGCGCTTCAGCACCGCCCCCCAGCGCACGATCTCCGAGCCGATGAACGCGGCGAACTCCTCGGGTGAGCCGGCCGCGGGGATCGCGCCTTCGCTGTCCAGCCGCGCGCGCAGATCCGGGGTCTGCATGATGCGGCGGATTTCCGCGTTCAGCTTCATCACGATCTCGCGCGGCGTGCCGGCGGGCGCGACGATGCCGTACCATCCCGACGCGTCGAATCCCGGGACGCCCGATTCGTCGAGGGTGGGGAGCTGCGGCAGCGAATCCAGCCGCTTCAGGCCCGAGACCGCGAGCGCGCGCAGCCGCCCCGAATTCACGTGCGCCATCACCGCCGGCGCGCCGTTCAGGCCCATCGACAACTGCCCGGAGATGAGGTCGGTGAGCATCGGGCCGATGCCCTTGTAGGGCACGTGCAGGATGTCGGTACCGGTGGCGAGCTTGAAGTATTCCGTCGTGAGGTGAGAGGTGCTGCCGTTGCCGGCCGAGCCGTAGGTCAGTTTTCCCGGATGGGCCCTGGCGTAGGCGATCAGCTCGGCCGCGTTCGCCGCGGGCACCTGGGGGTTGACGACGAGCACGCTCGGCACCATGGCCATGAGCGACACCGGCGCGAAGCTCTTTACCGGGTCGTAGCGAAGGTTCTTGTAGATCGCCGGGTTGACCGCGAGCGTGCCGAGGTGTCCCATCATGAGCGTGTGGCCGTCGGGCGCGGCCCGCGACGCGGCTTCCGCGCCGATCGAGCCGCCCGCGCCGGGGCGATTGTCGATGACGACGGCTTGCGCGAGGCTCTCCGCGAGCTTCTGCGCGAGCGCGCGGGCGAGGATGTCGGTGGAGCCGCCGGGCGGGAAGGGCACGATGAGGCGGATCGGGCGCGAGGGGTAGGCCTGTCCCTTCGGCAAGCTCAGGGCAGGCTCTGAGCCTGTCGAAGCGGCTTGCGCGTGCGCTTCGGTCGCGACCGCAGTTGCGAACAGGAGCGCCAGAGCCGCGGGCAACGCAGCGAGGAGAACCCTCACCCTGGCCCTCTGTCCCGGCCCCGGCCAGCCGCGTTGCAGCGCGGCCGGCGTTCGCCGGCAGCAGACATGCGCGGGCATGTCTGCTGAAACCCCGGCTTACCCCAAAGGGAGAGGGGACTGATTATTCTCTCCCGCTCCCCGAGGGAGAGGGAACAATTCATCGCTTCGCCACACCGAGTTGCGCCGCCATCCAGTCGGCGGTCTGGTCGCGGTAGCGGTACCAGAGGTTGTTGACGACGTGGTTGCCGCCTTCGATCACCGAGAGCACGCACGGGCCCGAGACTTCGGCGGCGAGCTTTTCCGCCTGGGTGTGCGGGGTGAGGCGGTCGCGGGTGCCGGCGACGATGTAGATCGGGCAGGTGATTTTTTTGGCGATGCCGGCAAGCGAAAAGCGCAGCGCCACCTTTCCGGCTTCCTCGAGGTTCGCGCTCTTCGAGCGCACGCGGAAGGCTTCCACGTTCATCTGCGGGCGCCCGGTGAAGTCGGCCGAGCGCTGGTAGGGCCCCGAGAGAGCGACGCAGGCTTTGACGCGCTTTTCGAAGCAGGCGGCGCGCGGCGCGTAGTAGCCGCCGAGCGACACGCCCCAGATGCCGATGCGCGAAGTGTCGATGTCCGCGCGCGTCTCGATGAGATCGATCACGGCTTTGACGGGCTTTTCGTATTCGGGGCAGACGGCGAAGTCGTATTCGGCCTCGCCCTGGCCGGGCCCGTCGAAGGCGAGCGTGGCAAGGCCGCGCTGGAGGAAGCGGTTTTCGTAGTCGTCCATTTCCTCTTTCGTCGAATCGAGGCCCATGCACATCACGACGATGGGCGGCTTCTCGACGTCGGGGCTGGAGGGCTGCGCCGCGGGCTTGCGCAGATTGCCGAAGAGGAACTTGCCTTCGTAGGGAATGGCGACGCGCTCCCCCGGCGGTTGCAAGTGCGGAAGCGCCTTGTTGCGGCATTCGACCGCTTTGGCGTGCGCGGCTTTCATCTGCGCGGGATCGTTGACGAAAAGAAACTTGCCGAAGTGGTAGCAGACGGCCGCGCGGGTGAAATGCTGGCCCGCCGAGTAGCGGTATCCCTCGGCGAGCGCCTTGTTGCCGAGCTCCTCGTGGACGGCGGCGCGCGCCGACCACGCGCGGCACCAGTCCTCCCAGCGTTCGATGGCCGCCGTCACTTCCTGAAAGTCGGCGAGCGGCACGCCGTTGGCGACAAAGCGCGGCGCCCAGTGCGAGATCGCCGCTTCGACGCGGGGGTCTTTCTTGGTTTGCACGACGGCGAACATATCAAGCTCCCGTTTTAGCCATAGTGAAACCGACATTGCGCGACATAGATGACCGCGCCCTCGACGCGATATATCAGACGGTGCTCACCGGTAATGCGCCGCGACCAATAGCCTGACCACTCATAGCGTAACGGCTCCGGCTTGCCGATACCAGTGAAGGGTTGCTCCAGAATGTCCGCAATCAGCCGATCGATTCGGCTCAGGATGCGGCGATCACGCTTTAGCCAGTACTCGCGGTCCTGCTGCGCAGTGGAAGTCCAGTAGACCTCCAGCTTAGGCGGCCTGGCGCTTCCGCCTGGCAATCTCCGCCTCGATTTCGGCGTGTGCCGCCCGCAGGCTCCGTACGTTCGCGCGCGAACGGGTCACGTGGACTGTTTCACGGTGCGAGCGCACGAACTGCTTGAGCGCATCCTCGGCGAGTGTGGTCACGTTCTGCCTTGACTCGGCGGCAATCTTGGACAATTGACGCGCCAAAGCGGGTCGAAGGCGTACGACGGTGTTCATAAGTGCGATTGTATCATTGCATCGCAGGCCATCTCACCGGATCACGCACCCAAAGTAACAAAATATCCCGGCTCGTAGCGATCGCCCGCTCTTGCTCCGGGCCGGAACGTGGCAGAAAGCATTTCGATTTCCTGCGGGTCGAGCGCGATGTCGACCGCGGCCACGTTCTGCTCGAGCCACTTTTCCTGCTTGGTGCCCGGAATCGGAATGACGTCCTCGCCGCGCGACAGCAGCCAGGCGAGCGCGGCCTGCGAGGGCGTGATGCCGCGCTTGGCGGCGATGGCTTCGAGGGGCTTGATGAGCTCGAGGTTCTTCTCGAAGTTGCCCGGCTTGAAGCGCGGCTGCTTGCGGCGGATGTCGTGCGGCGCAATGTCCTCGATTGTTTTGATGTTGCCGGTGAGCAGCCCGCGGCCGAGCGGCGAATAGCCCACGAAGCCGATGCCCAGCTCGCGGCAGGCCGGAAGGATCTTGTCCTCGACGTCGCGCGCCCAGAGCGAGTACTCGGTCTGCAGCGCCGTGATCGGGTGGATTTTCGAGGCGCGGCGCAGCGAGCTCGGTCCCGCTTCGGACAGGCCGAGCCATCGCACCTTTCCGGCCTTCACCAGACCCGCCATCGCGCCGACGGTGTCCTCGATGCGCACGTCGGGATCGATGCGGTGCAGGTAATAGAGGTCGATCATGTCGATGCCGAGCTGCTTCAGGCTCGCGTCGCAGGCCTCGCGCACGTATTCGGGCGTGCCGTTGTAGGCCTTGGTGCCGTCCGGGTTGTCGATGTTGCCGAACTTGGTGCAGACGATGACGCGGTCGCGGCGGCCCTTGAGCGCGCGGCCGAGCAGGCGCTCGTGCCGCCCTTTCATGTAGCGGTCGGCGGTGTCGAAGAGCGTGATCCCGAGATCGATCGCGCGATGCACGGTCTCGATCTGCACCTCGTCGTCGCGCTCGCCGAAGCTGGTGGTGGCGCTGCCCGCGCCAAGGCCGATGGCGGAGACCGTCGGGCCGTTTTTTCCGAGTTTGCGGTATTTCATGGATGGCCGCGGAGAACGGCCCCGGTCCTTTCTCTTTCGGCGATGCGTGCGTTCATTGCTCGCTGCTCGCCACCTTCCCGTCGCTGAATCGTACCAGGTAGTTCCGGAAGCGATCTCGCCAGTACTTCCAGGTATCGAGCTGGGTCGATGCGGTGGCGACCTCGGGAGGATAGCCGGCGCTCAGCAGGACGGCTTTCTTGGACATGCCGGCCCGCACCTGTCCGGCCCTGATGGCCTTGATCTCTGCGGCGGTCAGGCCCTTGCTGAGCGCCGCGAAATCGCTGGTGGTCAGGACGCGGTCGATCCACTGTTCCCCTGTCAGGCCGGGATGATGCTTTCCCACGAACTCGAACGAGAACTTCATGTTCAGTTTCACGTCCGTGAACTCGAGCCTGTTCCTGGAGCGGTTGACGTCCTTCAATTCGCTCCCCGCGGGCAGGATGTTGCCTTTCTGGTAGTTGGTCGAGTAGACCTTCTGCGGCGACTCGAACCAGATGTTGTACGCGGTGTAGATCCGGTCCGCGGCGGATGCGGCGTTCGCCCCTCCGAACGCGAGGATTGCTGCAAGGGATGCTGCGCGTGCTCTCATATCGATCTCCTTCTGCTCAGTTGACTTCCGAGCCCTGCAACGACCATCAATCCGCCTTGATGCCCGCGGCCTGGATGACGGGCGTCCAGCGCGCGAGCTCGGACTTCACCCAGTCGCCCAGCTCTTCGGGCGTGGAAGGCGCGGCCGCCACGCCTTGCTTGAGAAAAGTCTCCTGCGTGTCGGGACGCCGCAGGATGTCGCCGATCTCGCGGTTGAGCTTGGTCACGATCGCGCGCGGCGTCCTCGCCGGCGCGAACAGGCCGAACCAGAGTTTCGCTTCCATGCCCGGAATGCCGGCTTCGACTGCGCTGGGGATATCGGGGGCGCCGGCGAAGCGCGTGCTGCTCGACACCGCGAGCGCCTTGACCTTGCCGGCTTTCAACTGGCCGTGCGCGGTGAGCGGCGAGAGGAACGAGACCTGCACTTCTCCTGCGAGCACCGCGGTGAGCGCGTTGCCCGCGCTTTTGTACGGGATGTGCTGGAGCGGGACGCCGGTGACTTTTTTCAGGAGCTCGCCGGCGAGGTGGCTGGTCGAACCGTTGCCGGCAGAGGAATAGGCGAGATCGCCTTTCTGCCTGGCGTAGGCGATGAATTCCTGCGCGGTGTTGACCGGGAGCGAAGGATGGGTCACGAGCACGACGACGCCGTTCGCGACCATCGTGACCGGCTCGAAGTCCCTGACCGGATCGTAGGGCAGGTTTTTCGCGTAGAGCGTCACGGCGGAAACGAACGGCCCGATGTGCCCCATCACCATGTTGTAGCCGTCGGGCGGCGACTTGGCGACGACATCGGTGGGAATGGTGCCGCCCGCGCCGGCGCGGCTGTCCACGATGACCGGCTGCCCCCAGCGCTCGCTGAGTTTCTGCGCGAGATAGCGCGAAAGATAATCCGCCGTGCTGCCCGTGCCCTGGCCGAAGATGCGGATCGTCCTCGAAGGATAGCTTGCCGCCGGATCCTGGGCGTGGGCGAGGGTGGCTGCAAGCAGGAAAGCCGCTGCGAAGATCGCAAACCGGGGACAGACCACTATTATTCGAATCGGAAAGGTATGTGTAGACATGGCGTCAGGGAAAATAGTGGTCTGTCCCCGGTTTTCGTGGTCTGTCCCCGGTTTTCAGTCGAGTTTCGCGCCGGCGGCCTTGACGATCGTGGCCCACCTCGCAAGATCGGTCTTGATCTGCGCGGCGAATTCCTCAGGCGTGTTGGCGACGGGCTCGATGCCGTCCCTGTCGAGGCGCTCCTGGAAGTCCGCTCGCCTGATGATCGCGACCGCATCGTCGTGGATCTTCTTCACGATCTCGCCCGGCGTGCCCGCGGGCGCCATGAAGCCGTACCAGGCCGTGATGTCGAAGCCGGGCAGAGTTTCTGCGATCGCCGGAACATCCGGCAGCGCCTTGGCGCGCCTGGGGCCGGTGACGCCGAGCGCCTTCAGCTTGCCGCTCTTCGTGAGCTGGATCGACGCGGTAATGCCGCCGAAAATGAGCGGCACGTTGCCGGCGAGCACGTCGGTGAGGCCCTGGCCGAATCCCTTGTAGGGAATGTGGATCATGTCCAGGTTGCCGGCCATGGTGCGGATCGATTCCATGGCGAGGTGCTGCTGGCCGCCCGCGCCCGAGGAGGCGTAGCTGATCCTGCCCGGCTGCGCGCGCACCAGCGCGATCAGCTCTTTCACGTTGTTGGCGGGAAACGCCGGGTTCGCCATCAGCACGAAGGGGCCCGAGGTGACGTTGACGATGGGCGCGAAATCGCGCACCGGATCGTAGGGCAGCTTCGAGTACAAGTGCGGCGCGATGGTGATCGACGCATCCGCGGCAAAGAGCAGCGTGTAGCCGTCGGGGGCCGACTTGGCGACGGAATCGGTGCCGATCGTGCCGCCCGCGCCGGTGCGGTTCTCCACCACCACCGACTGGTTCCAGAGCTTGGTGAGCTCGGCCGACATGACGCGCCCGTAGATATCGGGCGTGCCCCCCGGCGGAAAGGTCACGATCACCCGGACGGGCTTCGACGGATAGCCCTGGGCCTGTGCTGAGCCTGTCGAAGCCACCCAGGCCGCGGGCGCGAGCGCGAACGACATGGCCAGCACAAAAAGAAATCGCGGGAACATCATGAATCCTCCCTCGAAGCGCGAGAACTTGCGGATGGCAAAGGATAGCATTGTGGATGAAAGAATCCCCCCGCCCCGGTCGGGGCGCAGGGGCCCCAACCCCTCCTTGGCGCGCCACCCCCTTTGGCAAGGGAGCAGCAGCTACTTGCGTTGGCGCAGCTTGCGGATCGCGGCGAGCTGCGCGGCGGCCTCGGCGAGCTCGGCGACCCCTTTTGCGTAATCCATCTTCGAGGTGCGGTTCTGGATCGCCTCCTGCGCGCGCTTCTGCGCATCCAGCGCCTTGGCCTCGTCGAGGTCGCGGCCGCGGATCGCGGTGTCGGCGAGCACGGTGATCACCCCGGGCTGCACTTCGAGCACGCCGCCTGCGACGAACACGAGCTCCTCTTCGGACTGGCCCGCCACCTTGATGCGCACCGTGCCCGGCTTGATGCGGGTGATGAGCGGCGTGTGGCGCGGATAGATGCCGAGCTCGCCCGCCTCGCCCGGGAGGACGACGAACTCCGCCTCGCCGGAAAAGATGCTCTCTTCGGCGGAAACGACGTCTACGTGGATGGTATGGGCCATCGGGTTCGCCTTATTGCAGCGTCTTCGCCTTTTCCACGGCCTCTTCGATCGGGCCGACCATGTAGAAAGCCTGCTCGGGCAGGCTGTCGTAGTCGCCGTTGACGATGCCCTTGAAGCCCTTGATGGTGTCCTTCAGCGGCACGTACTTGCCCTCCTGGCCGGTGAAGTTCTTCGCCACGTCGAAAGGCTGCGACAGGAACCTCTGGATCTTGCGCGCGCGCGCCACGGCGAGCTTGTCCTCGGGCGAGAGCTCGTCCATGCCGAGAATGGCGATGATGTCGCGCAGCTCCTTGTAGCGCTGCAGCGTCGCCTGCACCGCGCGCGCGGTGTTGTAGTGGTCCTCGCCGACGATGTGCGGGTCGAGCTGGCGCGAGGTCGAATCGAGCGGATCGACGGCCGGGTAGATGCCGAGCGAGGCGATGTCGCGGGAGAGCACCACGGTCGAGTCGAGGTGGCCGAAGGTGGTGGCGGGCGAGGGGTCGGTCAGGTCGTCCGCCGGCACGTACACCGCCTGGATCGAGGTGATCGAGCCGGTCTTGGTCGAGGTGATGCGCTCCTGCAGGCG
>JBGPYQ010000196.1:0-6828 GCA_041493345.1 Gammaproteobacteria bacterium
ACCATGATCATACCGAGCAACCTCGCCGACGTGGCGAGCGTGGTCGCCTCGGCGATGACGGTGCTCGACAGAACGAAGGCCGGCGCGGCCAAGCCCCCGTGATTCTCCCCTCTCCCGATGCTTGCGTCAGCGCGCTTTGCTTCGCGGCTTTCGCCGGTCTTTCGGCCGCACCGGCACCGGCACTGGCGCAGAGCGCGCAGGGAGCCAACCTGCCGCCCGCGAATCCCGTGGTGCTCGAGAGGAACCAGGATGGATAAAGCACCGCAAGTCAAGCTGCACTCGACCTCGCACTATTTTCTCGAAGGCCTGAATGATATCGGCGTCGAGTATCTGTTCAGCAACTTCGGCACGGACCACGCGCCGCTTATCGAGGAGATGGCGCGCTGGAAAAAAGAGGGCCGGAAGTTTCCCAAGGTCCTGAATTGCCCGCACGAGAACACGGCGATGCACATGGCGGCGGGCTTCGCCATGGCCACCGGCCGCGGGCAGGCGGTGCTGGTGCACGTGGACGCGGGCACGGCGAACTCGGCGATGGCGATGCACAACGCCCGGCGCGGCCGCCTGCCGCTCCTCTTGATGGCGGGCAAGGCGCCCTACACGGTGCGGGGCGAGCTGCCCGGCTCGCGCGACAACTACGTGCACTTCATCCAGGAGCCCTTCGACCAGGGCGGGATCGTGCGTCCCTACGTCAAGTGGGAATGGACGCTGCCTTCGGGCGTCATGACCAAGGAAACTCTGCGTCGCGCGCACACGGTGGCGCACAGCGACCCGATGGGCCCGGTGTACCTGATGCTGCCGCGCGAGACGCTCACGCAGACCTGGGACGAGGCCGCGGTGCGCCCGTTCCCGGAGGAGCGCTACGGCGCGGTGCCCGCGGGCGCCGCGGACAAATCCTCCGTCGCGGAAATCGCCGAGCGGCTGATCGGATCGAAATACCCGGTCATGGTCACCTCCTACGCCGGACGCAATCCCGAGGCGCCGGCGCTGATCGAGGAGCTCGCGCGCTTCGCGGGCATTCGCGTCTTCGAGGCGAACCCGCTCTATCTCAACATCTCGCGCACCTCGCCGTGCTTTGCCGGCATGATGCCGGACATCGCCGAAGCCGACGTCGGCTTGCTTGTGGACGTGGACGTGCCGTGGATCCCGACGCAGACCCGCGAGAACCCGCAGACCTGGTGGGCGCATATCGACGTGGACGTCGTAAAGGAATGCTTCCCGATCTGGGGTTTCGCCTCGAACCTGCGTCTTCCGGGCGACAGCGTGATGATCCTGAGGCAATTGCTCGAGGCGCTGATGTCAAAAGCGACACCGGCGTTTCGCCAGGCGGCGGCGAAACGCGTCGAAGCCGTGGCGCGCGAGAGCGAAGAGCGCCGCGCGGGCTTCGCGAAGCAGGCCGCGGACAAGGGCAAGCAAGGCGCGATCAATCCGCATTACCTCTGCGCCGAACTTTCCAGGGCGATCGGCGATGACTGTATCGTCGTCAACGAAGGCATACGCAACGGCCCGGTGGTCAACGCCCAGATCATGCGTACAAGGCCGGGCTCGGCGATCGGTTTCGCCGGCGGGGGTCTCGGCAGCTCATCCGGCACGGCGCTCGGGATCAAGCTCGCGAAGCCCGAGGCGACGGTGGTGCAGATGGTCGGCGACGGCGGTTTCTATTTTGGCAATCCGTCCTCGGTGTACGCGGTCTCCAAACAATACAAGCTGCCGATTCTCACGGTGCTCTTCGACAACTCGGGCTGGTCGGCGGTGAAGGAGGCAACGCTGCGCGTATACCCGGACGGCGAAGCCAAGGCGACGAACGAGTTCAACGCGCTCCTGGCGCCGAACGTCGAGTTCGCGAAAGTCTGCGAAGCGGCGGGCGGCTACGGCGAGATGCTGATCGATCCGGACGCGGTGCCCGCGGCGATCCAGCGCTGTCTGAATGAAGTGCGCGGCGGACGCTCGGCGCTGATGCACGTGCGCATCCCTGTCCTCTGAATCCAGCATGTCATCCCGAGGCGCTTGTCTCATAAAGGCGCCGAGGGATCTCCGTGGGAACGATGGGTCCGTGGAGATCCTTCGCGGAGTTCACCCTGAGCGAAGCCGAAGGGCTCAGGATGACTCCGTAGCCACCATGCGGGCCGGCGGGTAAACGGCGGCGCATGGACTTCGCCGCGCTCAAGGCAATTCACATCGCGACGGCGGCGATCTCCTATGCGCTGTTTTTCGTGCGCGGGATCTGGATGCTCACCGGTTCGCCGCTGCTCGAGCGGCGCTGGGTCAGGGTGGTGCCGCACGTCAACGACACGGTGCTCCTCTCCGCGGCAATCTGGATGGCGGTCATCCTGCGGCAGTATCCGGGAACGCAGGGCTGGCTTACCGCCAAGCTCGCCGGCCTGATCGCCTATATCGGGCTCGGCATGGTGGCGTTGCACCGCGGCAGGATCCGTGGCGTGCGGCTCGCGGCGTGGCTCGCGGCGCAGCTGGTGTTCGCTTACATCGTTGCCGTGGCGCTTACCCACGATCCTCTGCCGTTCCGTGCCGCCATCCGCTAGACTGCGCGTTGCGCGGATGTGATCCAGATCATGCAGCACCGGCCACGCCCCTCGACGCCATGACCGCCCCGATCAATGCCCGGTCCTTTCTCGCCAACGTGCCGCTGTTCAAGGAGCTGGCCCCGGATGAGCTCGACCGCATCGCCGCCTTCACCCAGCAAGTGCGCGCGCCGCGCTCCGAGATCCTGTTTCACCGGGGCGACGAGGCGAAGGGTTTTCACATCGTCGTCTTCGGCCAGGTCAAGCTCGCGTTCGTTTCGGCGCACGGCGATGAAAAAGTGGTCGACATCCTCGGACCGGGGCAGAGTTTCGGCGAGGCGGTGATGTTCATGGAGCGGCCGCACGTGGTGACGGCGCAGGTGCTCGTGGACTCCCTGCTGCTGCACGTCCAGCGCGAAGCGGTGTTCGACGAACTGGAGCGCGACCCGCGCTTCGCGCGGCGCATGATCGCCGGCCTTTCGCGCCGGCTGCACGACCTGATCGGCGACCTGGAGGCCAACTCGATGCGCTCGGGCACGCAGCGCATCATCGGTTATCTTCTGCACGCTTGCAGCCCGTCGTCGGCGCAGGACGGCGGGATCGAGGTCACGCTTCCGGCCACCAAGGGCGTCGTGGCTTCGCGGCTCAACCTCACCCTGGAGCACTTCTCGCGCATCCTGCACGAGCTGGCCGCGAAAGGCCTGATCGAAGTTCGCGGCCGCAGCGTGCACATCCGCGACGTCGACCGGCTGCGCGGCTTCGATCCCTGAGCTTCAGCCCGGCGCGCGTTTTTCGCGGATCAGGATCTCGCAGCGCCCGTCGTCGAACCAGGTCGTGTTCCAGCAATAGCCGTTGCGCTCGAGCACGCGGTAGAGCGGGACCGGCTCGCGGTTGAGGATGAGGAGGATCTCGCCTCCCGGCTCGAGCTCGCAAATTGCCTCCATCACCCGCTCGAAGGGCTCCGGCGGTTCAAGGCCGCGCGCGTCGATGCGTATCACGGTCGCTTCTCCTGCGGACCCAGCCGCCCGAGCATGCTCACCAGGACGATCAGCACCAGCGACGCGAGAGCGTTGTGCAACACCGCGAGCGCGATGGGAAAACCCGTGATCAGCATCGCCGCCCCGAGCGCGATCTGGAGGGCAACGAGGGCGAGCAGCGCGATTCCCAGCCGCGCGCCGCGCAGCCGCGCGTGCCGCCACCCGATCCACGCCAGCAGCGCCGCGAGGAGCAGGGCGCCGAAGCGATGCGCCAGGTGCAAGGCCTGCCGGGAAGCGTCTGCAAGGCCGTCGTTCGGGAGGAAGGGATCGAAGGCGCGCCAATCGGCGCCCGGCGGCCAGAACCCGCCGCCGCACCCGGGCAGGCCGGTGCAGGCGAGCGCCGCGTGTCTCGCTCCGATCAGCCCGCCGAGTGCGATCTGCAACGCCACGAGCGCGAGCGCAACACAAATCCAGAGACGCAGGCGCGCCGGCGGCGCTTCCCCGCGGCCGTCGGGCTGCCACAGCCAGGCGAGCAGGCCGAGCAGCGCCATGCCTCCGAGCAGGTTGCCGAGCATCACCGCGGGCAGCGTCGAAGGCGTGTATTTGCCGAGCCAGGCGAGAAGGCCGGCGAGCAGAACGAGCGCTACGGCCGCCGCGCGCCGCGAATCGCCGCGCCAGCGATGCCATCCCAGCGCCGCGATGATGAGGAACAGGATGCCGGCGACGCTCGCCGCAATGCGGTGCGCGGCGCGCGCGATGAATACCGGCGAGTCTTCGGAGGGCACGGCCGCGGGAACTTCGACCTGCGCGCCGTAACAGGCGGGCCAGTCGCGGCACGACAGCCCGGACTGCGACAAGCGGATGAACGCGCTCGTCGCGGTAATGATCAGCACCAGCGCCAGGGCGATGCTCGCGAGGCGGCGGATCAGGTTCATCCGGATGCCCGGCCGCGCCGCTCCAGCAGCGCGCGAAACACCACGATCAGGAACAGCACCCCGCCGGCGACGGCCACCAGCCCGCCCAGACCCATCAATCCCATTCCGAACACTTCCTGCGCGCTCTTCAGCACCTGCTCGCTGCCCGCCACCTTGCGCTGCACGCCGTAGCCGCCGGACCATACCAGCCCGACGATGTGCCCCAGTTGCCCGCCGCCGTAAAGATACGGCTGCAGCACGGCGAGGCGCCCTTGCGGCGTGCCGAATCCGAGCCGCGGCAGCAGCGCGTAGGCAAGACCCATCAGCGCCAGCGTCACGCCGACGATCGAGCCGTGGTAATGAGCGGGAATGCGCACGTCGCTGCCGCGGACCAGGAAGCCGATCAGCCCGCCGAGCGCAAACAGCGCGAGCGAGCAGACGAGCGCCGAGTGCAAGGGTCGCGTCGCCGCGGTCCCCGGGGAGGCGCGCGCAAGGCCGATCAGCACGGCAAGGCCCATCGGCAGAATGGCAAGGCCGCCGCCGAAGCGCATCAGCCAGGTGTGCAGCCTCTGGTGCTCGATCGAACCGACGTCCCAGGCGAGGTAGATCAACGGCACGGCGAACACCGAGGCGAGCGCAATCGCGAACAATAGCACCGCGAGCCGCGGCGACAACGGCAGCGGCGCGCCGATCAGCGTCGCGAGCCACAACCACGCCACCAGCATCAACAGCGTCCAGGTGAACTGGATCGCGTGGCCGCCGCCCCAGAACAGCAGCTCGTAATAAGGCTTGCCCGACAGTTCCGCCGGCACTTCGGCCCACGACCATGCGAGAGCGATGAGCGCTATCGCCGCCGCCACCACCGAGGCGTTGAGGCCGAAGCGCAGCGCACCCTCGCCGTCAAGACCGATGCCGAAGCGGGCGGGGGCGAGCAGATTGCGCACGATGAGCAGGGCAAAGCCGGCTCCGAACACCGTCAGCCCGTACAGAAATACGCCGTCGTCGAGCACCGGCACATAGTTGCTCATGACCGGATGGCCCTGGCCGAGGAATGGCGCCGCCGCCATGACGATCGCGCCGATTGCCGCGAGCACGAGCGCCGCGCCGGCCAGCGCCGGAAAGCGCGGCCGGCTGTTCAAGGTCCAGAGCATCCCGGCGAAGGCGGCGAACCACACCAGCACCGAAAGATCCACGTGCACCACCAGCGCCACCCGGAAAAAATCCGCGACTGGAAACATCTGCTGCAGCCCGGGCGTGCGCGCGAGCACCAGAAGCACCGAGAAAAGTCCGGAGCCGACCAGCGCCGAAAGGGCGAGCAGCAGCCAACCGGCGGCGAGCCGCTTGCGCATATCGCCGGGAACCGGAAGAGCGAACTCCGCGACGCCCTCGCCCGCAAACGTCGCTCCGGCGCGCAATGCGCCGAGCGCCGGCGCGAACAGGATCCCGGGGCTCATCGGATCACCACCCCGCCGCGCTCCGGCGCGAAATCGATCAGCACCACCTGCCCGGCCGCGGCTTCGATGACCCGATCGCGCTCGTAATTGAAGCCGCTCACGCGCACGTCGTCGTTGAACTGGGCGCGCACTTCGTGCCGTCCGGCCGAGATCGGCAGGCGCCGGTATCCGGTCGAGGCGCCGTCGCGCGACAGACCCGAGGGCGCGAAACTCTCGTGGTATAGCTCGGCGCCGTCGAGCTCCACGCGCACGATGATCGGCGAGCGCTCGCGCGGGCAGTCGAGCGGCGCGCGCATGTTGGCGGGCAGCTTCGCCAGCTCTTCGGGCGTGCGCTGCCGGCAGTCGGCCTTGATCTTGCCCGGATGGCTGAACGACAGGCGCAGCAGGGCCTCGCCCGGCCGCAGGTGCTGATAGCGCGGCCACGTGGAAAAATATCCGACCGTCGCCGCGAACAGCGCATACAAGGCGGTCTGGCCCGCGTAGCGCAGCAATCTGTCCCTATATGCCATGAGCGTTCCGCCGACTTTGGTTCCGATCAAACCCGCAACCTGCGGCGCTCCCGGAGGAGGAACCAGGCGATCCCGGCGAGGACGGTGGCGCCGGCGAAAATCTCGATGAACAGCGAATAATTCACCCGGTAACCGCCGGTACCCGGGTCGTAGACGGTGCAGAACAGCTTGACTTTGTCCCAGACACCCGCGAATCTCGCGCTGCCCGCCTGTCCGGAGAGCAGTTGCCGCAACGGTTCGACCAGCATCCGCAGTTCGAACGCATCGCCGTATACCTGCCGGTAGACGACTCCGCCGGCATCGACGATGGTCACTTGCGAGATATGGTCGAAGCCCTTGGGTGTCGCGTACCAGGTGAACCCGAACGCGCGCGTGATCGCCTGCATGGTCGCCGCGTTGGCGCTGAGGAATCCCCAGCCCGGGTCGCGAATGCCGTTCTGGCGCGCGAACGCTCCCAT
>JBGPYQ010000066.1:0-14954 GCA_041493345.1 Gammaproteobacteria bacterium
CACAGCGCCCCACCGCTTGCCAATTCCGAATAGATCGCTGACACTGAACCTATGAAAACCATTGCAATCACCCCGACCGCGATCATCACAATTCAGCATCTATCCAAGATCGTAAATCGGCTTTTTGCACAGCCTCGTTAGGCGTCGAAGAAGACCCATATGCGATTCACCCTCCTCTACAAAGGCCGCATTCCCTCCAGTGGCAGTAACGACCAGATCGTTGCCATCCGTACGAATCCGTACCTTCAGGCACAGTTGTCTGCTCTGCACGCTGTTACAGGCAAGCAGTTCAGGTCGGACAACAAGCTCATCGTCGGGGGCACAAAGTTCACGGCAGTCTTGCCAATCGGATGGGTTTGTTCGGCCGAAGTAGTGTTGCTCAGGGCAACGCCTCATACGAACATCAGTGGTCTACCGGACATCGACAACACGCTCAAGACACTCTTTGATGCAATCTGCGCGCCAGCCGGCGCAAGCAGTGCTCCCGCTACAACCTGCGAAAACTCCTGCTTTGTTGTGGCACTGGAAGACAAGCAACTTTCGAGCATCACAGTCTCTTCCGACCACCATTGGGGAGCCAAGACTGACGAAGACATTGCCTTCATTCGAGTTACAACGCAGGAAACACCGATCGACGATGTAGTTGCTCTCGGAGGCCAAAGTTTCAAAACAATCCGAAAGCATGTCTTCTAGTGAACGCGACGCCTAACCCTTCCATCGAGCGGACAGCTTCCGGCAGGCTTCGCCCGCCTCCAGCTGCCGCTCATGTCAAACGTTATATGGCATTTCTCATTCGCATGGAGTCCAAATGCATAAATTGACCAGATATGGGGCTCTGTATGCTGTAATTCATCTTCTATTTGGCTGCGCCGCCAATCAAATGGCTAGCGTTCCGCAATTAGTTAATGTTCCGGTAGGCGCGTCATTGGCTAAAGGTCAACTTCAGGAGATTCGTTTGTTAACTGTTGACGAGTCACGTCCGACAAAAAGTTACATTTGGATATCGGGGAAGGGGTACGCCATAGTTAATGGCGGTGGTGGCGCCTACTTCTGGAATAGCACAACCCCGCCACAATTGGAGATTGAACTTCCGGTGAACAGTTGTGCCGATCTTCTGCCTAACCCGATCCCAGCGGAAAAAGCACTTGCCATCGTAGGCAATGGAAAATTTCTGCATGCCCAAGTGTCAGGAATTTACGTTGGCAAGTTCGTGCTAGACAACGTTTCATCTTGCGAGCTCCAGACGCGATAGTTTTCTATCTGAGCATGCCACATAACTTCGTGTTCGAGGCGGACGCGGTGAGACGGCGGCGGCCTTCGGGTTCTGTTCGTGCCCCGCGCCGCTCAACACGGCGTTGGGTGGCTAAGAAGACGTGAGCGCTATAATCGGCCTTTCGGCCAACCGCTGAGGTGCCGTAGTGAAATTTACCGCTGTGTTTCAAAAAGTCCCCGAAGGATATATCGGCTTCGTTGAAGAACTCCCCGGGGCCAATACCCAGGGCGCTACCCTGGACGAGGCACGGGCCAACCTCGCAGAGGCGGTCGAGCTGGTTCTCGAGGCGAACCGCACCCTATCCGAAGAGTCGATTGAAGGACAAAACGTTATTCGTGAGCCGCTGTCCCTGCCGGCGGCATGAAGCGGCTTGACCTCGTACGCCATCTTCAGTAACACGGCTGTGTTCTTCTGAGAGAAGGTGGCGCCCATTCCGTTTTTGTGAACCGAGTGACTCGAAAGGCAACCTCGGTTCCGCGTCACCGCGAGATCAACGACTTCCTGGCCCGGAAGATTTGTCGTGATCTCCAGATTCCCGAGCCTTAGCCAGTTTCTCCCTTCCCCAGCGCCCCCCGGATCGCCGCGATCAGTTCGGCGCGGTTCTCCGTCTTCTTCCCGCCCAGGCGCTCCTTCACGCCGAGGTCGGCGAGCCACTGCTGGCGCGCCGCGGTGGCCGCGGCCATGAGCGGCTCGATGCCGATGCCTCGCAGCGTCTCGGCGACCTCGCGCATCTCGGCGGCACGCCGCCGGCCGTGGCTCACGACGCGCTCGATCATGTAGCCCGAGAGTCGCTCCCAGTCGAGCGACGGGAAGGTTTCCTTGAGCGAGGCGAGGACGCGCTCTTCGACCTGGTATTCGCTCGCCGCGAGCATCGACTCGAGCACCAGCGCCTCCAGTCCCTTGATCACGATCGAGCGGAACATCTTGATCGCCGAAGCCTGGCCGACGGCTTCGGACACCTGCTCCATCTTCATGCCGAGCGCGCGTGCGCGCGGCAGCAGCGCGGCGGCGCCGGGGCCGCCGATCAGGCACGGCACCTTGTGCTCGTAAGGGGCGACCGGAGCCATGACCGCCACGTCCACGTAGGCCGCGCCGGTGGGCGCGACGCGGGCCGCGGTCTCGATCTTGCGCCGCGGCGACACTGAATTGATGTCGAGGAAGAGCTGCCCCTTTTTCAGCCCCGGCAGGCAGGACAGCGCGGCCTGCAGGCTGGAACTCGCGGTGACCGCGAGGAACACGATGTCCGCGTCCCGCACCGCGTCGGCGTGATCGCGCGCCGCCGCAACGCCGAGCGACCCGGCGGCCTGCTTCAGGCGGCCCGCGTCCGCCGGGTCGTCGAACAGGATGTCGTAGGCGCGGATGCGCGGCGCGCCGGCGGCCAGCAGCCCGCGGACTATCGTCTGCCCGGCTTCGCCGAACCCGATAAAGGCAATCTTCTCGGTCATGTGCGCCTTCGTTCAATGATAATACCGGCATCCTTGATGATACCGAAGAGACACCCGTGAACGTTTCCGAAGTGATGGTGCAGTACCTGAAGGCGGCCGGCGTCGGCCATGTCTTCGGCTACCCGGGCGATCCGAACGTCGAGTTCATGGAGGCGGCGCGCCGCGCGGGAATGCAGTTCGTGCTCGGGCGGCGCGAAGGCACCGCCGGCCTGATGGCCGAGGCCTACGGCTTCCTCACCGGGCGGCCGGGGGTGTGCATGTCCACGCTCGGGCCGGGCTCGTCGAACCTGGTGAACGCGGTCGCGAGCGCGTGGCTGGACCGCGTGCCGATGATCGCGATCTCGGGGCAGATCGAGCGCAAGCGCGAGCAGACCTTCACCCACCAGGTGCTCGACCACGGTCGCCTGTTTTCGACTGTGAGCAAATGGGCCACGCACGTCGCGCCGGATACCGTGGGCAGCGTGATGCGCAAGGCGCTGCGTACCGCGATGGCCGAACGGCCGGGGCCGGTGCACATCACGACGCACGCCGACGTGGTCGGCGCCGAGGCGGAAGACGCCGAGGTGGTATTGCCGCCTCTCAGGGCTGTTTCCGGGCGGACCCAGGTGTTCGCCGCAGACCCGGCGCTCGCCGACATTCCGCGCCGGCTGCGCGCGGCGCGGCGGCCGGTGGTGCTCGCCGGCATCGCCGCGCAGCGCGCCGACGCCCATCAGGCGCTGGCGCGCCTCGCGGAAACGATCGGCCTGCCCGTGGTCGTGGCGCCGATGTCCAAGGGCGTGCTCGACGAGGACAATGCCTGGTACGCCGGCACGCTGGACATGGCGTGCAACGCGTTCATGTGGGACTTCCTCAAGAGCTGCGACCTGCTGCTCGCGGTCGGCTTCGACGCGGTCGAGCTGATCAAGCCGTGGCGGCTTTCGGTGCCGACGGTGCACATCGACGCCACGCCGAACACCGACCAGGTCTATCCGGCCGATGCCGAGCTGGTCGGCGACATCGGCGCCATCCTCGAGGGCATCACGGCCGCGTGGAAGGGCGCGCCGAAGTGGAAGCCTGCCGCGGTGAAGCGCCATCGCGAGGCGCTGCGCGCGGCGTACTACGCCGGCCGCGTCAAGGGCCGGCTGAATCCCACCGACGTCATCGATGCGGTGCGCGAGGCGATGCCTCGCGAAGCGATCGCCACCGCCGATGTGGGTTCGCACAAGCTGCTCGTCGGCCAGGGCTGGACGGCGCACGAGCCGCGCTCGGTGCTGATGACCAACGGCCTGTCGTCGATGGGCTACTCGCTGCCCGCGGCCATCGTCGCGAAGCTGCTCAATCCGGCGCGGCCGGTGGTGTGCTTCGTAGGTGACGGCGGCCTGGCGATGGTGCAGGGCGAACTGCGCCTCGCCTCCAGCCTCGGCCTGGATCCTCTGGTGGTGGTGTTCTGCGACGGGAGCCTGAACCGCATCGAGATCAAGCAGGCGAATCGCAACTATCCGAGCTGGGGCACGCTGATCGAGCCGACCGATCTCGCCCGGCTCGCGCCCGCGATGGGCTGCGAGGGCGTCATGCTGGATAGTTCCGCCGCGCTCGGCCGCCTGCTCGCCGGCAAGCGCCCGAAAGACCGGCCGCTGGTCGTCGGGGCGCGGATCGATCCATCGCAATACACGGCGCAATTCTGAGTCCAGGCCCTGAGGACTTCCTGTTTCCCGGCCGAGTGCACGCGTCGCGGCACCTGTCGCTTGCCGCCCGAGATCGGCCTCCCTTGGAGTTTCCCTAATCGCGTGATGCTTGGCGTTACGTTAGCGTGGCTGAGACTAGGATGCCTCACTTCGTCCCCTGTTGTTTGTCAAAGCGCTAAATATCTGTGCGTTGGGGCAGAAGGTATTTTCCCCTTCGATTTTTCCGGCGAGCCATCGTTCGCACAAGGCCTCAGACCGACATTTCCGGCACCGGCTACGGATGTCTTCGATGATGGCCTCCTTGTCACCTCGCGCCGCGACGTCGCGGTCCACGCCGGCACGCATCAACATGCGCATCATGCGCCTTTCTGAGCTAGCTCCCAGGTATCTTGCAAACCATACGAGGAGGGCGATAATCACGGCCACCATAACTAGGGCGACGCCGATCTCGAACAGAGTAGGGCTCATGGTCCAGTTCTCCTCTTGCACGTCAAGCAACTTGATAATTGGCGAGGAGATAGTACTACCAGCCAAAGCGTCCCTGACTTTGACTTGGATCAAGTACCGCTTATATTGGGCCTTATCGAAGTTGACGATGCATTGGAGATCGCAGAGCAGACCGAGGTGTAGCATGTAGCGGCGGTCGCGAACCATGGCGGTCGCTTGCCGCCCGGGATCGGAGATCCGATCGCGGGGTTTCAGACAGTTCTTGGAAATTCCAGGTGGCTCCATGAGCGCAAGTGACCCTGGCAAATTGGACCGCATCGTCGCCGAAGCCCGTCGCGCTGCCGAGAAGCGCGAACAGGGCTACAGGGAACGGGCGTTGAAGATCTACCCCTGGATCTGCGGGCGCTGCGCCCGCGAGTTCACGCGCGCCAACGTGCGCGAACTGACCGTCCACCACCGGGACCACAATCACGACAACAACCCGCCCAACGGCAGCAACTGGGAGCTGCTGTGTCTGTACTGCCACGACAACGAACACCAGCGGCAGTTGGAAGCGACTGGCGGGGGAAACAGCCCCTCCGTCGGTGGCCGCGTGTCGACCTACGCTCCCTTCGCAGATCTCAAGGAGCTGCTGGCCAAGAAGCAGCCCCCGAAGTGAAGCAGACTTTGGAAACAGCGGGCGGTGTGCCGTAACCACTCCTAAAGTGCTTGACCTGGTTGCCCACAGGCTCAAGATCAAACGTCACTCTCGATGGCGCCTCTTGGCGTACCTGTTCGTGCTCGGGATGAAACGTATATGAGAGACGGCGGGGAGGATCGGATTCCAGGACCTCGCCGATGTCGCCCGCCGTGCCATCGCTCTGTCGGGCAGTGCACTTGGACCCCATACGCCAATCGGTGCACAATCACGATTTAATTGATTAGGGTCGGTTGTTCGGCCGGTTCGGTGAACGCTCAAGGGGCTGCGCCATGAAGACGGTAAGACAACTCTTGCAGGGCAAGGGAAGCCAAGTCAGCACCATTGCGCCCAGTGCGACCGCATACGACGCCATGAAACTGATGGCGGAAAAGAACATCGGTGCGCTGCTGGTCTTCGATGGGAAAAATCTTGTAGGGATCATCTCCGAACGAGACATTGCCCGCAAAATATACTTGCTTGAGCAACCGGCGAGGCAGATCCCAGTTAGCGAGATCATGACCAAGCAGGTAGTCTGCGTCGGTCCCGACCGCACCAACGAGGAGTGCATGGCACTGATCACTGACAAGCGGATTCGCCATTTGCCGGTTCTGGAGGACGGCCGGGTAGTCGGCATCATTTCCATCGGCGATTTGGTGAAGGATACGATCGCGGAACAGCAGTTCATCATCGAGCAGTTGGAACATTACATCAAGGGTGAGCGGTGATTCCCGGACGCGTTCCCTCCGCACTTTGCGCTCTGCCGCCCGGTCAACGGAGTTCACCGAGCAAGCGTCGGTGAATCGACCCGGAATCCCCGCCGCTTGACCCTGGAACACCTCAGCGTTTGATTTCTTCGCTGCCGCGCTCGAGAAACAGCGAAAGACCGCTTGAGGCCGCGCCGAAGCCCCAGAAAAGAAAGAATCCGATCGAATACATCGCCGTGCGGGATAGCTCGATCGGCCGCCCGAACAGCGTGAATTCGCCGGGATCGAACAAGGCGAAAAACACGCCCTCCGCGACGGCCGCCACGAGAAATGAAGGCCACAGTATCCACATCGCTCGTTGCATGGTTTCCCCTCCTATCGCGCGGCTGCCAGGCTCGCAGTTTCTTCGCGCCCGTTCCAGGTCCCGGCAAGGCGCCAGGTCGAGCCGGTGTCTTCGAGCACCAGCCGCCGGGTTTCACCGCCCGAAGGCGCGAAGCTTCCTTCGTACACGCCTCGCGCCGCCGCGTGCAGAACGACGGACTGGTCGTGGCCGGACCGGACGGGGTGAACCAATCGCAGCCGGAGCTCCGGGGGCGCCTGCCCTTCCCCCTGAAGCACCACCCGCACGCGCGCGCCCGAGAAGCTCGCGAACGCCTTGAGATTCAGCTCGCGCGCCCGCTCGCTCCGCCGCAGTACCTGGTTGATCGCGAGCCCCTGCTTGTAATAGTCGTCCGCCACCAGCCCGTCCTCGGTGCGGAACGCGAGCGCCATGGTGAAAAATCCGGCGACGACCACGGCTGCGGGCCCGGCCATGAGAATCCACGGCCAGGGTTCGCGATGCCAGGGACGCGGCTGCAAGGGTTCCGGAGGGGCGGCGTGCATGGGTTTCTCCTATCGCACCACGAACGTGGAACGCTCATGGGTCTTGATGTTCGCGGCGTCGAGCGCTTCCACCCCGAACTCGATGCGGTGCGATCCGGGGCGTCCCTCGTCCGCGTCGATCCGCAACCTGACCGGAATCATCCGCGCCGTGGCCGCCGGAACCTCGACCACGTCGTCACCGGCCACCGCGAGCGTCGGAATGCCGGAAGCCATGATGCGGTATCGGTGCGGGGTTTCTTCGGTGTTCATGATCTGCAGGCGATAGACGTTTTCGATCATTCCACCACCGACTTCGCGCGACAGGCTGGCCCGGTCTCGAATCACGTCGACCTTCAAGGGCACTCGCAGCCACAGCATCGCGCCCGAGCCGAGAATCATCGCCCAGAGTATCGCGGTGTAGACGAGCACCCGCGGGCGGAGCACGCGCTTCAGCATCCGTGACAAATTCCAGCCGCGGCGCAACGCATTCTCGGTCGAATAGCGGATGAGCCCGGGGCGATAGCCCATTTTCTTCATCACCTGGTTGCAGCCGTCGATGCAGGCGGCGCAGCCGATGCATTCGTATTGCAGGCCCTTCCTGATGTCGATGCCGGTCGGACAGACCTGGACGCAGATGCCGCAGTCGATGCAGTCTCCGAGTCCGGCCGCCTTCGGATCGGTGGAGCGCGAGCGCGGGCCGCGCGGCTCGCCGCGGGCGTTGTCGTAAGTGATGACCAGGGTGTCGGTGTCGAACATCGCGCTCTGGAAGCGCGCGTACGGGCACATGTACTTGCACACCTGCTCGCGCATCCAGCCGGCGTTGCCGTAAGTGGCGAACCCGTAGAACAGGATCCAGAAGGATTCCCAGGGTCCAAGGCGCAGCGTCGCGACTTCGCGCGCAAACTCGCGGATCGGCGTGAAATAACCGACGAAGGTGAATCCGGTCCACAGCGAAAGCGCGATCCAGACCGCGTGCTTGGCCGCTTTCAAGCGCAGCTTCTTCAGGCCGAATGGCTGGCCGTCCAGTTTCAGGCGATGCAACCGGTCGCCTTCGATCCTGCGTTCGACCCACAGGAACATTTCAGTGTAGACCGTCTGCGGACAGGCGTAGCCGCACCAGAGGCGCCCCGCGACCGCCGTGAAGAGGAAGAGCGACAGCGCCGAGATGACGAGAAGCAGGGCCAGGTAAATGAAGTCCTGGGGCCACAGCACCAGCGCGAAGACGTAGAACTTTCGCGCGGCGAGGTCGAACAGCACCGCCTGGCGTTCGTTCCACTGGAGCCAGGGCGTGCCGTAGAAAACGATTTGCGTGGCGAGCACCATCGCGACGCGCCAGCCCGCGAACCATCCCCCGACCGCGCGCGGGTAGATCTTCTCGCGGACTTCGTGGAGCGCCTCCTCGACCGGATCGGGGCGCCGGATGAGTTCCGCGTTTTTCAGGGTCTCGCTCATGGCGATCCGGGGGGAAAAGTGCCCCCGCCGCCGCCCGCAAAGCGACGGCGGGAAAAATTCACCGGGAGGTTGGTGAATACTTGAGCCCGGAAATCATCTGGCCGGCGTGCCGGCCGGCTGCGGGTTGGACAGGCTGTATACATACGCGGCGAGGATGTGGACTTTCGCCTCGCCGAGGAAATCCTTGTGCGCGGGCATCACGTTGTTGCGCCCCTTGGCGATGGTCTCGATGACCATGGCTTCGCCCGATCCATGGAGCCAGATCTGATCGGTGAGATCGGGTGCGCCGAACTGGCGGTTGCCCTTGCCGTCGGCTCCGTGGCACGCGGCGCAGACCGCAAATTTCTCCTTGCCGCGCGCTGCGCGAGCCGGGTCGGAGGCGCGCCCGGAAAGGGAGAGCACGTAATGCGCCGCGTCTTTCGTCCCTTCCTCGCCGAGCACGGCTCCGAGCGGAGGCATGATGCCATTGCGCCCGTTCAGGATGCTCGACTTGATGGTTTCAGGCTCGCCGCCGTAGAGCCAGTCGCGGTCGGTGAGATTGGGAAAGCCTTTGCTGCCGCCGCCGTCGGAGGCGTGGCATTGCGCGCAATAGTTGAGGAAAAGCCTCTGTCCGATCGCCCGCGCCTGCGGGTCTGCGGCCACCTGTTTCAGGTCCTGGGTCGCGTATTTTTCGTAGAGCGGCCCGTATTGCTCGTTCGCCTGCTTCACCTCCGCTTCGTACTCCCCCGTCGAAGTCCATTTGTAGGAGCCGGCGTAACTGCCCAGGCCCGGATACAGCAGGAGATAGATGACGCTGAACACGATGCTGATGTAAAAAAGCCAGATCCACCAGCGCGGCAGCGGACTGTTCAGCTCGCCGAGGTCTTCGTCCCAGGTGTGGCCGGTCGTGGCGCCGCCGGGAACGCGGCGCGAACTCATGGTGTGCAGGAGCACCGCGCAGGCGACGATGCTGACGACGGTGATGATGCCGACGTAGTAATCCCAGAAGCTGCTCGCAAAGTCGCTCATCGGCGAGTCTCCCGGGTGTTCGCCTGCGCGTCCTCGTCGAAGGGGAGCCGGGCCGCCTCGTCGAACGAGCGACGCGCCTTGCCGCTATAGGCCCACAGCACGATGCCGACGAAGGTCGCGAATGCGACCACGGTCATGATCGAACTCAGCGTTACGAAGTCCACGGCTACCTCGCTTTCAGCGACGTGCCCAGCACCTGCAGGTAGGCGATGAGCGCGTCCTGTTCCGTTTTTCCCGCAAGCGCCTTGCGCGCCCCGGCGACGTCTTCGTTCGTGTAGGGGTGCCCGAGCAGGCGCAGCACATTCAGTTTCGCCTCGATGTCGCCCGCGTCGGCGAAGTTCCTGGCGAGCCACGGATAGCCGGGCATGTTCGATTCGGGGACCAGATCCCGGGGATTATTGAGGTGGATGCGATGCCAGTCGTCGCTGTAGCGGCCGCCCACCCGCGCGAGATCCGGGCCGGTGCGCTTGCTGCCCCACTGGAACGGCCGGTCGTAGACGAACTCCCCCGCGACCGAATAGTGGCCGTAGCGCTCGGTCTCGGCCCGGAACGGACGGATCATCTGCGAATGGCAGTTGTAGCAGCCTTCCCTCACGTAGATGTCGCGGCCGACGAGCTGAAGCGGCGCGTAGGGCTTCAGTCCCGCGACGGGCTCGGTCGTCGATCTTTGGAAGTACAGCGGCACGATCTCGACCAGCCCGCCGACGGCGACGACCAGGACGATCAGCACGATCAGAAGCGCGTTATTTTTCTCGATAAGCTCGTGGCTGAAGCTCATGGTTTTTCCTAAGCGTGGGCCATCGCAGGAATGGCTGAATCCTGGGCCCGTCCGCCGGCGATGGTCTTCCATACGTTCCAGGCCATGATCACCATGCCCGAGAGATAGAGCAGCCCCCCGAGCAGGCGGATCGCGTAGAACGGATAGGTAGCCTTGACACCCTCGACGAAGGTGTAGGTGAGCGTCCCGTCCGGGCTCACCGCGCGCCACATCAGCCCCTGCATCACCCCCGCGATCCACATCGCGGCGATGTAGAGCACGATGCCGACCGTCGCCACCCAGAAATGCACGTTGATGAGCCGAACGCTGTGCATCTCGGCCTGCCCGAAGAGGCGCGGGATCAGGTAGTAGATGCTGCCCATGCTCACCAGGCCCACCCAGCCGAGCGCGCCCGAATGCACGTGGCCGACGGTCCAGTCGGTGTAATGCGAGAGCGCGTTGACGGTCTTGATGGACATCATCGGACCTTCGAAAGTCGACATGCCGTAGAAGGAAAGCGACACGATCAGGAACTTCAGGATCGGATCGGTGCGCAGCTTGTGCCAGGCCCCCGAGAGCGTCATGATTCCGTTGATCATCCCGCCCCAGGAGGGCGCGAGCAAGATCAGCGAGAACACCATGCCGAGCGACTGCGTCCAGTCGGGCAGCGCCGTGTAGTGCAGGTGGTGCGGGCCCGCCCACATGTAGGTGAAGATCAGCGCCCAGAAGTGCACCACCGACAGCCGGTAGGAATAGATCGGCCGTCCCGCCTGCTTGGGGACGAAGTAGTACATCATGCCGAGAAAACCGGCGGTGAGGAAAAATCCCACCGCGTTGTGTCCGTACCACCACTGCACCATCGCGTCCTGCACTCCGGCATAGGCCGAGTAGGACTTCCACAAGGTCACGGGCACCGCGGCCGAGTTGACGACGTGCAGCAAGGCTACGGTAAGGATGTAGGCGCCGAAAAACCAGTTGGCGACGTAGATATGCGGGGTCTTGCGCCTGGCGATGGTTCCGAAGAACACGATCGCGTACGCGACCCAGACCAGGGTGATGAGAATGTCGATCGGCCACTCGAGCTCGGCGTATTCCTTGCCGGCGGTGATGCCCAGCGGCAGCGTGACCGCGGCGAGCACGATCACCGCCTGCCAGCCCCAGAAGGTGAATGCCGCGAGCCCTTCCGAGAAGAGGCGCACGTGGCAGGTGCGCTGCACCACATAGTAGGAGGTCGCGAACAGCGCCGACCCGCCGAATGCGAAGATCACCGCGTTGGTATGCAGCGGACGCAGGCGCCCGTAGCTCAGCCAGGGAATGTCGAAATTGAGCTCGGGCCAGAGCAGCTGGGCGGCGATCAGCACTCCGACCAGCATGCCCACGAGGCCCCAGATCACCGTCATGACGGCGAACTGGCGCACCACCGTGTAGTTATATGTCCCCTGTTCCGCCATGCTTCGCTCCCTGCGGTTCGGCTGGATCATGAACGGCCAGCGTGTCATCGTAGCGGCCGTTCGGCCGCCGCTTTTGACGCAGATCAAACGAGCTGCTCGCACTGGCCGACCGATCATCGTCGGCGAGAATCCTTAGCGCCGGGCCCTCCAGATCGTCGAACTGCCCGCTCTCGAGCGCGAACCAGAACACCGCGCCCACGAGGAAAACCAGCACCACGCTCAAGGGGATGAGCAGGTAAAGGATTTCCATGGCTCAAGCGGGCGCCACGGCGCCTTCGGGGTTCGCGATCCGCGCGAGGCGCGGCCGACGCGCCTGTTGGAGCCGCAAGGCGTTGAGCACCACGATGAGCGAGCTTGCCGACATGCCGATCGCCGCCGCCCACGGAGTGAGCATCCCGGAGCAAGCGAGCGGCAGCACGAGCAGGTTGTAGCCGAAGGCCCAGACGATGTTCTGGCGCATCACGCGCAGCGTCCGGCGGGCGTGGTCGATCGCGCGCGGCAATTCGCGGAGATCCTCGGAGAGGATCACGGCATCCGCCCGCATTTGCGCGATGCGCGTGCCGCCGCCCATGGCGAGCGACACGTCGGCTTGCGCGAGGACGGGCGCGTCGTTGATCCCGTCCCCCACCATCGCCACCGTCCTGCCCTGCCGCTGCAGCTCGACGACGTACCTGAGCTTGTCCTCGGGCGCGGCCTGAGCCTGCACGATGTCTACGCCTGCGCGGCGTGCCACCTCTCCTGTCGCATGCTCGCCGTCACCGCTCAACAAGTGAACTTTCACGCCCAGGGCGTGCAACGCGGCGACGACCTCGCCCGCCTCGGGCCGAAGCTCGTCGCCCAGGCGAAAGGACGCGAGCAGCCTGGATTCGTCGCCCAACCATACCACCGTGCCTTCGCCGCCCGCTGCGACACCGGCCGATCCGGCAGCGAGATCCAGGGCGAACGCGAGCGTGCCGACGCGGTAGCGCTGCCCGCCGACCCGCCCCTCGACGCCCGCGCCGGGAGCGTTGCGTATCTCCGTGACCTGAAGGCCGGGCGTTCCCGCCCCAGCCGCCGCGATCGCTTTCCCGACCGGGTGCTCGGAGGCCGCTTCGATCGCCGCGGCAATCGCGAGGCAGCGCTCCCGCGAAGCGCGGCCGCGGACCGTCACCTCGAGGAGCCGGAACTCGCCGCGCGTCAGCGTCCCGGTCTTGTCGAAGACCACGTCGCTCGCCCGCGCCAGCGCCTCGATCGCCTGACTTCGCGCGACGACGAGACCGCGCCGGGCGAGCTCCGAGACCGCGACGGTGAGCGCGATCGGAGTCGCGAGCGAAAGGGCGCAGGGGCAGGTGGCGACCAGTACCGCGACGACGACCGGCAGCGCGCGGGACGGGTCCGTCGCCGCCCAGAAAATCCCCGCGATCGCGGCGAGAACGAGCACCAGCAGCACGAACCACGACGCCGTCCTGTCGGCGAGCTGGATCGCGCGGGGTTTCTCCGCGGCGGCGCCCTCGACCAGGCGCAGAATGGACGAAAGCACCGTGCCCTGTCCGACTTTCACTATCTTCACGACGAACGGGGTGGAAAGATTGGCGGCGCCGCCGATCACGGCGTCGCCGGAGCGCTTCACCCCGGGTTTCGCTTCGCCGGACAGCAGCGCTTCGCTCACGGCTCCTTCGCCCTCCTCGACGGTGCCGTCGGCCGGGAATGTCTCGCCGGGCTTCACGAGGGCGTAGTCCCCGCGCCTGAGCGCGACAGCCGGCACGCGCTCGGTTTCCATGGAACGCGGGAAATCGCGGAGGCGGTGGGCGAATTCCGGCACCAGCCGGCCCAGGTGCTGAAGCGTGCGCGCGGCCCGCTGCCGTGCGAGAAGTCCCAGATAGCGCCCCAGCAGCAGCAGGAACACGAACATCGAGACGGAATCGAAATAGACTTCGCCCGCGCCTGCGAGCGTCGCTGCGACGCTTGCGCCGAAGGCGACGCCGATGCCCAGTGAAACGGGCACGTCCATGCCCAGGCGCCGCAAGCCGAGGTCGCGCCAGGCGCCGGCGAAGAAAGGCGCCGCCGAGTAGCCGACCACCGGCAGCGTAAGCACGAGGCTGGCCCAGCGCAGCAGTTGCTCGATGTCGGCGCTCATCTCCCCTTCTGCGGCGATGTAAGCCGGCACGGCGTACATCATCACCTGCATCATGCCGAAACCGGCGACGAAGAGCCGCCACAGGGCCTCGCGCCGCTCGCCCCGATCGAGCGCGTCGGCCCGCGCGGGATCATAGGGAGATGCACGGTATCCGACCCTGCGGACCGCGGCGAGGATTTCGCTCAGGCGGATTCGCGAAGAATCCCAGCTGACGTTCGCGCGGTGCGTGGCAAAGTTGACTTCGACGCCGAGCACGCCCGGCAGACGCGAGATCGCCTGCTCGTTGAGCCACGCGCAGGCGGCGCATCGAATCCCCTCCAGCAGCAGCATCGCCGCGCAGCGATCGCCGTCGCGGCTCACGAAACGGCGCTGCACCCCGGGATCGTCGTAGAGCGCCGGATCATCACCGGCATCCGCGCCCGAGGGCCTGTCGGCGGCATGCTCGCGCAGGCGGTAGTAATCGCCGAATCCCTGTCCGATGATCGCCGAGGCGGCGGCTTCGCAGCCTGCGCAACAGACCGCGCGGCGATCGGCCCCGGTGTGCACGCCGTACCGCGTCCCCACCGGCACCGGCAGCCCGCAATGAAAACAGACATCGGGAGCGGAAAATATCTCCACTCCCGATGCCACGGCGTCGACGTTGGAGCCTGCCCCGGGCCGCAGCACGGATTTTCCGAACCCGCGAGCCTGCTATCGCACTGCGAGTTGTTTTGCCGTGTATCGAGCCAGGTTTGCCATGATCGCCTCCGCTATGTTCACTCAAAGCACACCGGCCGCAATTCCGGCCTCAAGGCAAATGGTATGCATCGGCGAAGACGATGTTTTGATATGGATCAAATCCGCCGGGATGCTACTTCACGAGCAGCACCGGGATGGTCGACAGGTTTACCACCCGGGTGGCGCTGGAACCGAGCAGCAGATTGGCTGCCGCGGTCATTCCGCGGGCGCCGATCATGGTTTGACCTAGGTCAATCCCGGCGAGGTGCACGCTGATACCTTGGTAGCGTGCGAAAACGCGCCGGCCGCGCCGGCAAGGAGACCGCGATGTACAAGCACATACTCGTCCCTACCGACGGCTCGAAGCTGTCTGCAAAGGC
>JBGPYQ010000213.1:0-6118 GCA_041493345.1 Gammaproteobacteria bacterium
CGCGCACAAGGAGGCCGGGCAGCCGTTCAATCTCAGCTCGCCCAAGCAGATCGCGGAGATATTCTTCGAGCGCAAAGGCATGCCGGTGCTCAAGAAGACGCCTTCCGGCGCTCCCTCCACCGACGAGGAAGTATTGGAAAGACTGGCCCTGGACCATCCGCTCGCCAAGGTCCTGCTCGACTACCGCGAGATGTCGAAGCTCAAGTCCACCTACACCGACAAGCTGCCGAAAATGGTGAATTCGAGAACCGGCCGCGTGCACACCAACTACGGCCAGGCGATCGCGGTGACCGGGCGGCTCGCCTCGAACGATCCCAACCTGCAGAACATTCCGGTGAGGACGCCCGAGGGCCGGCGCATCCGCGAGGCATTCGTCGCGCCCGCGGGCGCCGCCATCGTCAGCGCCGACTACTCCCAGATCGAGCTGCGGATCATGGCGCACATCTCCGGCGACGGGAACCTGCTGCGCGCCTTCGAGGCGGGCGAGGACATCCACCGCGCCACCGCGGCGGAAGTCTTCGGACGCGCGCTGAAGGACGTCACTCCCGAGGAGCGGCGCTACGCCAAGACGATCAACTTCGGCCTGATCTACGGCATGTCGGCGTTCGGGCTGGCGCAGCAACTGGGAATCGAGCGCGCCACCGCGCAGGCCTACATCGCGAGCTACTTCATGCGCTATCCGGGCGTGGACCGCTACATGAAAGAGACGCGCTCGCGGGCGAAAGAGCAGGGCTTCATCGAGACCGTTTTCGGCCGGCGCCTGTGGCTGCCGGAGATCAAGAGTTCCAACCCGGCGCGCCGCGGCGGCGCCGAGCGCGCCGCGATCAACGCGCCCATGCAGGGCACCGCCGCAGACCTGATCAAGCTGGCGATGATCGCGGTGCAGGAATGGCTCGACAAAAAAAAGCTCGCCGCAAGGCTTATCATGCAGGTGCACGACGAGCTCGTGCTTGAAGTGCCCGACGCGGAGCTTGCGCGCGTGAAGGCCGAATTGCCGATATTGATGAGCGGGGTGGCGGAGCTGAAGGTGCCGCTCGTCGTCGATGTTGGGTCAGGTTTGGACTGGGAAAAAGCGCACTAAGCGCCTCGTGAAAAACGGCGCGCTGTCGACGCAAGAAAATTCCTGGTCCCGTTGTAACAGAGGAGGCGGCATGGCACCGAATTCCGGTCGAAAAGACGAAGGCAGTTCAGCCGACGTCATCCGGCACCTTGTCCTGCTGGGCGACGCGTTGCAGAATATCGATCTCGGCCCCGGGGAAGCGGCCGCGGCGCTCGTGCCGCGGCCGCGCAATCCGTGGAGACTCACGGTGCTCAATCCCCAGCAAGTGCTGCGGCAGGGACACGTCCGGGCGATCCCCGAGGATGCCACCCACATCGTGATCAGCGTCGAGGGCGGCTGGGCGATCGAAGCGAGCGGCCTGCTGCGAATCGGAGCGCAGACGATCCGCGATGCGCTCGACACGCTTGCCGCCGCGGCCGACGAATTCGAAAGCACCTTTGCCGGGCTGATCGCGGCGGCGCTCGAGACCGGTTTGCCGAGCGTCGTGTGCACGCTGGTGCCGGCACGCTTTGCCGAGCCCGCGCAGCAACGGGTCGCCGCCACCGCGCTTGCAATTTTCAACGACCGCGTCGTGCGGCGTGCTTTCGCGGCGCACCTGCCGATCGTGGACCTGCGCATGGTATGCGACGAGGATTCCGATTACGCGAGCGAGACACTGCTTTCGCACTCCGGCGCGCGCAAGGCGGCGAATGTCATTCGCACCGCGCTCTACGAGATATCGCGCCGGACCGAGCGCACTCGCGTGTATTTCTAGCGGCGCCGGACCGGCGCTATTTTCCGATCGCGCCGAACACTTTCCGGAGGATGTCGCTCGCCGCGCCTACCGGGTCCCGGCGGATCTTCCTTTCCTCCTCGGCGATGATGAGAAACAGGCCGTCGAGCGTCTTGCGCGTGATGTAGTTCTCCAGCTTCGCGTCTTCCTGCCTCACCAGGCCGAGCCTCGCGCCGTGGCCCGCGAACTCGTCGTATGTCTCCGCGAGCTTTACCTTCTCCATTGCCGTTTTCACGATCGGCATGAATCGCCTCGACAGCGGCTCGGAAGTGGTGCGCTTGAAATATTGCGTTGCGGCGTCATCGCCGCCGGTGAGAATGCCTTTCGCGTCCTGCCAGCTCATCTGCTTTACCGCGTCGATGAGCAGCGCCTTCGCTTCGGGTACCGCGGCTTCCGCGGCGCGGTTCATGCGCAGCACCAGCTCGTCGGCCTGCCTGCCCATGCCGAACGAGCGCATCATCCTCTCGGCTCTTTTCAGCGAGTCGGGCAGGGGAATTTTCACCCGCTCATTGCCGAAGAATCCGTTCTCCACGCCCAAGTGCGACACCGCGGCCTCCGAACCCCTGGTGAGCGCCTCCTTCAAACCCGCGGAAGCGTCCCTGTTGCTCAGGTCCGCGAATCCGGCCGCTGATGCGTAAGCCGGGATCACAAATGCGGCGAGGATAGCGAAAACTCGGATCATGGAGCTCCCTCTTGCTTCACGGGTTTTCCCGAGATTGATGATTCGGAAAAGATACTTCAATCGGCCGCAGAGCGAATCTGGCTCGTACCGGGCGACTTCGCAGCCTACTCCACTCCCAACAACTCCACCTCGAACACCAGCGGCGCATTCGGCGGGATCACGCCGCCGGCGCCGCGCGCTCCGTAGCCGAGCCCGGACGGGATGGTGAGCTTGCGCGTGCCGCCCACCTTCATGCCTTGCACGCCTTCGTCCCAGCCCTTGATGACGTGGCCCTGCGCGAGCGGGAAGACGAACGGGTCGCTGCGGTCCTTGCTCGAATCGAATTTCTTGCCGTTGGTGAGCCAGCCGGTGTAGTGCACGGTCACAGTCTGGCCCGCCGTGGCGATGCTACCTTCGCCGACGACGAGTTCTTTGATAGTCAGGCCGCTTGGGGTAGTCGTGGATGACATGGAGATCTCGCGGGTTGGAAAGGCGGCATTGTAGTCCGCGGCCCCGGCGCGGTCAGAAATACCCATTCGCTTCCATGTCCTTCCTGCCGATTGAAACCCGGCCGGCCGCCCCCACATAAACGTAATGGCCCGAGAAGCGTAAACGAGATGAATTCTCGCAATATCCATAACTGGAAGTGGGGCGAAGCCCTGTCGATGCTGGAGCAGGCCGACCGCCTGCGCCGGCAGTTCTTCCGCATGGAGCCCCACGCCTGGGAGCCGCCCGCGGACTTGATCGAGACCGCCCGCGAGGTGATCGTGCACGTCGCGCTGCCGGGCGTGGCGGCGAAGGACGTGGCAGTCGGGATCGAGCCGGGATTGCTGACGGTGTCGGCGTTGCGCGCGTTTCCGGCGTTCGAGCGCGGTGCGCGCATCCACCGCCTCGAGATTCCCTACGGGCGCTTCGAGCGGCGCATCGCGCTGCCGCCGACTCTATCCGGCGGCACGCTCGAGCTCGCCGACAAGGCGCTTGCGAACGGCTGTCTGACGCTGACGTTCAGGAAAAAGGAATCCGTATGAATACCTACGCAATGCTTACCGATCAGGAACCGGTTTCGGCCGCTGTGCCGAGACCGGAAAAGAACGGCGCGCCACTGAAGGCCCTGCCGGAGGAAGCGCTTATCCTCATCCCGATGCGCAACGCCGTGCTCTTTCCCGGCGTGCTCTCACCCATCACGATCGGCCGGGCAGCATCGGTCGCCGCCGCGCAGGAGGCGGCGAGGAGCGAGCGCCGGGTCGGATTCGTGCTGCAGCGCGACCCGGGCAAGAGCGACGTCGGCCCCGACGACCTCTACTGGGTCGGCACCGCCGGCCAGATTGTGCGCTACATCACCGCCGAGGGCGCGCACCACCTCGTGGTGCAGGGCCAGTCGCGCTTTCGCGTGCTCGAGTTTCTCGAGGGCTGGCCGTTCTTCGTCGCGCGTGTGGCGACGGTGGAGACGGTCGAGGAGACCAGCCCCGAAATTGAGGCGCGCTTCCTGCAATTAAAGGAACAGGCGGCCGAGGCGATCCAGCTCTTGCCGAACACGCCCGACGAGCTCATCGGCGTGGTGCAGGGCGTCACTTCGCCTGCGCTGCTCACCGACATGGTCGCGAACCTGCTTGACGTGAAGAACGAGGAAAAGCAGGAAATCCTCGAGTGCTTCGACCTGCACCTGCGCCTGGACAAGGTGCTCGCGCTGCTCGGCAGCCGCGTGGAGGTGCTGAAGCTGTCGAAGAAAATCGGCGACAAGACGCGCAAGGAATTCGACGAGCGCCAGCGCGAGCACGTGCTGCGCGAGCAAATGCGCCAGATCCAGAAGGAGCTGGGCGAGGGCGAGGACACGAGCGCCGAGATCGACGAGCTGAAAAAATCAGTCGAAGCCGCGGGCATGCCCGAGGAAGTGCTCAAGCACGTGCAGAAGGAGTTGAAGCGCATCGAACGCACGAGCGAGCAATCGGGCGAGCACTCGATGCTTCGCACCTGGATCGAGTGGATGACCGAGCTTCCCTGGAAGGCGGAGCCGCAAAAGGCAATCGATATCGCCGAAGCGCGGCGCGTGCTCGACGAAGACCACTACGGCCTGGAGAAGGTGAAGCGCCGCATCCTCGAGTACCTCGCGGTGAGGAAGCTCAACCCCGAGGGCAAGAGCCCGATTCTCTGTTTCGTCGGCCCGCCGGGCGTGGGCAAGACCTCGCTCGGGCAGTCGATCGCGCGCGCGACGGGCAGGAAGTTCCAGCGCGCTTCGCTCGGCGGCTTGCACGACGAGGCCGAGATCCGCGGCCACCGTCGCACCTACGTCGGCGCGCTGCCGGGCAATATCATCCAGGCGATCCGCCGCGCCGAGTCGCGCGCGGGGGTGCTGATGCTCGACGAGATTGACAAGCTCGGTATGGGCGGCTTCCACGGCGACCCCTCCTCGGCGCTGCTGGAAGTGCTCGATCCGGAGCAGAACGCGAAGTTCCGCGACAACTACCTCGGCGTGGATTTCGACTTGTCGCGGGTGATGTTCATCGCCACGGCCAACCAGCTCGACACCATCCCCGGCCCCTTGCGCGACCGCATGGAGATCATCGCGCTTCCCGGCTACACGGAAGAGGAGAAGATCGAGATCGCGAAGCGTTACCTGGTGAAGCGCCAGCTCGAGTCGAACGGTCTCAAGCCCGAGCAGGCCGCAGTGACCGACGCGGCGATTGCGGCTCTGGTGCGTGACTACACGCGCGAGGCGGGCGTGAGAAACCTCGAGCGCGAGCTGGGTGCCTCGCTGCGCCATGTGGCGATGAAGATCGCCGAAGGCAAGGCCACGCAAGTGACGGTGGACGTGGGTGACCTGCACGCGATTCTTGGCGCGAGAAAGTTCGAGAGCGAAGTGGCACTGAGGACAAACGTGCCCGGCGTCGCCACGGGCCTTGCCTGGACGCCGGTTGGCGGCGATATCCTCTTCATCGAAGCCTCCAAAGTGCCGGGAGCGGGCAAGCTCATCCTCACCGGGCAGTTGGGCGACGTGATGAAGGAGTCGGCGCAGGCCGCGCTCACGCTCGCCAAGATCTGGACGGGCGATGCGCTCGAGAAGGTGGACATCCATGTGCACGTGCCGGCGGGCGCGACGCCCAAGGACGGCCCGAGCGCGGGCGTGGCGATGTTCCTAGCGCTGGTGTCGCTGCTCATCGGCAAGCCGGTGCGCAACGATGTGGCGATGACGGGCGAGATTTCGCTGCGCGGCTTGGTGCTGCCGATCGGCGGCGTGAAGGAGAAAACCCTCGCGGCCCTTCGCGCTGGCATCCGCACGGTGATGCTGCCGAAGAGGAACGAGAAGGACCTCGAGGACGTGCCGGCGGCAGCGCGCGAGAAGCTCGAGTTCGTGTTCCTCGAACGCGTCGAGGACGCGGTGCGCTGCGCCATGGGCATTGAAGCGGGAGAGCGGCCGCGGCCGGAAGAAGAGATGGCAGTCTGAGTGTTTCCGCCGGCGTCGCTACTATGCGACGCCGGCGGCGTGCGCCTGCCGATCCGCGTGGTAGCTGGATCTCACCATCGGCCCGACTGCGGCGTGACTGAATCCCAGCGCCTTAGCCTCGCGCTCGAACATGGCGAAGACTTCGAGCGGCGCATAGCGCTCGACCGGCAGGTGGTGCGCCGA
>JBGPYQ010000160.1:0-7763 GCA_041493345.1 Gammaproteobacteria bacterium
CCCGGGCGGCTTGACTGGGCCAATCAACCGAATCCGTTCCGCCGTTACGAAGGCGCTGCGCGCATCGAGCTGCCGCTTCTTGCGGACAATCTCGAGACGCGCTACGGTGCATTGCGCCGCGGGCGGATGCCGGTACCGCACGCGTTCAATCTCGATTCGATCGCGATCCTGTTCGAGCTGTCGCTGGGCATCTCGGCATGGAAAGCCTACGGCGAAACGTCCTGGGCGCTGCGCTGCAATCCCTCGAGCGGCAATCTCCATCCCACGGAAGGCTATCTGGTGACAGGCGGCGTGGCGGGCCTTGCAGCGGGTGTCTATCACTACGTGAGCTGCGATCACGCGCTCGAGCGCCGCGGGGAATGGGACAGGCCGCCCGAGTTTCGCGGCCTTCTGATCGGGCTTGCGAGCATCACCTGGCGCGAAGCGTGGAAATACGGCATGCGGGCGTTTCGCTACTGCCAGCACGATTGCGGCCATGCCATTGGTGCGGTGAGCTACGCCGCATCCGCGCTGGGCTGGCGGCCGCAGCTGCTGGCTGCTCCAAGCGACGCGCAGATCGCGGCGCTGCTCGGGTTCGATCGTGACGCAGCCTCGGCCGAAACGGAGGCGCCGGACTGCTTAATGTGGATCTCTGCAGGCGAGCCGCCGCTGGCAGAACTGCCGCCCGCCCCGTCACGCTGGCATGGCAAGGCCAATCGACTGAGCTCCGAGCACGTCGAGTGGGCGGATATCGAACAGGCGCACCGGCTTACCGGCAAGCCGCGCCTGGATCGTGAACCCGCGAACCGGATGGGCGCGATCCACGAGACCGCGGGGGAGCCGGCGCGGGATCTCTCGGCGGCGCAAATCTTCCGGCAACGGCGCAGCGCGGTCGCATTCGACGCCGCCACAAGTATCGGCGCCGAGGCATTTTTTTCCATGCTCGATGCGACGTTGCCGCGCTCCGGCGCGCCGCCCTGGTGTGCGTGGCCCTGGGCCGCCGAAGTGCACCCTGCAATCCTGATTCATCGCGTGGACACGCTCGATCCCGGACTCTATGTGCTCGCGAGAAATCCGGCGGCGCTCGCGCCGCTGAAAGCATCGCTTCGACCCGACTGGCTGTGGCACAAAATCGGCCCACCCGAGCTGCCGCTTTACCTGCTCATCCCCCATGACCTTCGGGAAACGGCACGGCTTGTTTCCTGTCATCAGGACATCGCCGCCGACTCATGCTATGCGCTGGGAATGCTCGCCCATTACGACATTGCGGCAAATGAGCCCTGGCGCTATCGGACGCTCTATTGGGAATGCGGAATGCTCGGGCAGGTGCTGTATCTCGAGGCCGAGGCTGCCGGCATCCGCGCGACCGGGATCGGTTGTTTTTTCGACGACGAGATGCACGCGCTGCTCGGCCTGGGAGGACACACATGGCAGAGCCTGTACCATTTCACCGCCGGCGGGGCCGTGGACGACGCGCGTCTCACGACACTTCCCCCTTACGACTTCGTTCGACCGCAGGCGACAGCGAAAGCTTGAACTGCCGCTCTTTCCCTGGAAAACCGGCGCGATCAGTCGATCGTCACTCCGAGTTCCTGGATGATCGGCCGGAACTGCGCGACCTGCCTGCGCAGCACCGCGTCCGGGACCGCGGGCGACGGGCCCACGGAGATCTCCCTTGAATTTGAGAGCAAGAGCCGGAGTGCTTGCTCGCGCAGGGTCCCCGAATATGACGCAAGGCGAGCCCACCGGCGCGCCGCAATGGAACAGGGGCGCTATCATGGATTTCATGACGACGGGCAAAGAGTTGGCTTTACCGCGTTTTTCCAACGACGAAGAGCGTTGGGCGGCCGTGGTGCGCCGGGATCGGGGCGCGGATGGGGCTTTCTGCTATTCCGTGCGCACGACAGGCGTCTATTGCCGGCCGTCTTGCCCGGCGCGGCTGGCGCGACGCGAAAACGTCCGCTTTCATTCGACCTGCGACGAAGCGGAACGGGCCGGATTCCGTGCGTGCAAGCGCTGCCGGCCGAACCAGGCCGGGCTCGCCGAAACGCATGCCGCCGCCGTGGCGAAGGCTTGCCGCCTGATCGAGACGGCCGAGGAAACGCCGAATCTCGACACGCTCGCCAAAGCGGCCGGCATGAGCCGCTTTCACTTCCATCGCATCTTCAAGACTCTCACCGGCTTGACGCCCAAAGCCTACGCGGCGGCCCATCGTGCGCAGCGGGTGCGCGAGGAGTTGCCGCGAAGCCAAACGGTGACCGAGGCGATCTATGGCGCGGGATTCAATTCCAGCGGGCGCTTCTACGCCGAGTCTTCGCAGGTGCTGGGAATGACGCCGACGAGCTTTCGTGCCGGAGGCAGCGGCGCGTCGATCCGCTTTGCCGTCGGCGAATGTTCGCTCGGCTCGATTCTTGTCGCCGCCACCGACAAGGGGGTCTGCGCCATCTCGCTCGGCGACGAACCCGAGGCGCTGGTGCGCGATCTCCAGGACCGCTTTCCCAAGGCGAAGCTGTTCGGCGGCGACAAGGATTTCGAGCGATGGGTGGCCAAGGTCGTCGGCTTCGTCGAAGCGCCGGCGCTCGGTCTGGATCTGCCGCTCGACGTGCGCGGCACCGCCTTCCAGCAGCGGGTCTGGCAAACGCTTCGAGCCATCCCGGCCGGCTCGACCGCGAGTTACGCGGAAGTCGCCAAGCGCATCGGCGCGCCGAAAGCGGTGCGCGCCGTGGCGCAGGCCTGCGCGTCGAACACGATCGCGCTCGCCATCCCCTGCCACCGGGTCGTGCGCACCGATGGGTCGTTATCGGGCTATCGCTGGGGTATCGCGCGCAAGCGTGCGTTGCTCGAGCGCGAGGCCGCCTGAATCAGGCGAACCTTAGTGCCTCAGACGGCACCAGGCGGTTATCGATCTTCTTTGGATTGCGTGGACTCCATGCGATTACAGTTGCCAACAGGCTGCTTACTCGCATTCCATATCCAACACCGCCGCCCCGGACGCCAGCCCCTCCCGAAGCAGTTTCGCAATGGCGTCCGCCGTCACCGGCGGGCTGAACAGATAACCCTGGAGCGAGTCGCAGCCGCGTCCGCGCAGGAACTCGAGCTGCGCCATGGTCTCGACGCCCTCGGCGGTGATCTTCAGGTTGAGGCTGCGGGCCAGGGCGATGATGGCCTCCACGATCGCCGCGTCGTCGGCGTCGGTGGTGATGTCCCGCACGAAGGACTGGTCGATCTTGAGGATATCGAGCGGGAAGTGCTTGAGGTAGGAGAGCGATGAGTATCCGGTGCCGAAATCGTCCACCGACACCAGGGCGCCCATTTCCTTCAGGCGCTCGAGGATCTTGTTGCTGGCCACGGGATTCTCCATCAGCATCCCCTCGGTGAGTTCCAGCTGGAGCCGGCCCGGATTGAGCCCCGTCTCCCGCAGCACGCGGGCGATGACATCGACCAGGTCGGATGTCCTGAACTGGCGGGCCGAGAGGTTGACTGTGACGTACAAATCCGGAAATCCGCTTTTCTGCCACGCGATGCACTGGTCGCACGCGGTCTGCAGGACCCATTCCCCGATGGGCACGATCAGCCCGGTCTGCTCGGCAATCTTGATGAAGCGATCGGGGAGCACCAGCCCCAGCTCGGGATGCTGCCAGCGCAGCAACGCCTCGACGCCGACCATGGCGCCGCTTTGCAGGTCGACGATGGGCTGGTAGTGCAGCCGCAGCTCCTGCCGGTCGAGCGCGCGCCTAAGGCCTGCCTCCAGCGCCACGCGCTCGCTGGTCTCGGCGCTCATGCTCGCGTCGTAGAACTGGAACGTATCGCGGCCCTCGCCCTTGGCGCGGTACATGGCGATGTCGGCGGATTTCAGCAGGCTCTCGACGTCGTTGCCGGCATGCGGAAAAATGGAGATGCCGATGCTGGTGGACGCGAACACCTCCTGGCCGTCCAGCTCCATCGGCTGGTGGAAGGCATTGAGGATTTTCTGGATGACCGTGTCGATCTGCTCGATATGCGCGATGTCCTCGAGGATGACCGTGAATTCGTCCCCGCCCAGGCGGGCGATGGTGTCGTTCTCGCGCAGGCAGCTCCGCAGGCGGAGCGCCACCGCCTTCAGGAGCCGGTCGCCCATCTCATGCCCCAGCGTGTCGTTGATGGCTTTGAAGTTGTCCAGATCAAGGTACATCAGCGCGAGCAGCCGATCGTTGCGGCGCGCCCAGATCAGCGCCCGGGACAGGCGGTCGCTGAACAGGTTGCGGTTGGGCAGGCCCGTCACGGCATCGATCTGCGCCAGGGTGGCCAGCTCCTCGTCGGCCTGCCGGCGCTCGATGGCGGCCCCCAGGACGTGGGCGATCGATTGCATGAAACGCACATCCACGCCGGTGAATGTGCGCAGCTTGCCGGTGTGCGCGCTGAGCACGCCGAACGGACCGTCCCGGCCGTGGATGAGCACGTCGATGCCGCTCAGTATCCCGGCTTCGCTGTCAAGCGCGGAGAGGACGAAGCGGGTTTCCGTGCGTGCGTCCCCGAGTATGACCGCTTCGTTCGAATGCAGCGCATAGCCGGCGTGGGAGTTCAGCCCCGTTTCGAGCATGGCGTGGCCGATGTGAACGGGATCCCAGCCCACGCCGGCGCACAGCACCATCGCATCGCCTTCCGGAGCGAGCTGCAAAACCTTGGAGAACTCCACGCCCAGTGCGCTCGCCACGCTGCCCGCCGCCTCGTTCATCAATTCCGCGATTTCGGTGGACTTGAGCGCATCCTGACCGAACGCGGCCAGCATGCTCTCGTGCAGTGCGCCGATGCGCGCGACCTCTTCCGCCTTCTTGCGCTCGGTGATATCGCCAATCACGGCCAGGCGGGCATTGCGGTTCGCGAACTTGAGATCGAACGAAACGATCTCGACGTCGATCAATTCGCCCTTTTTCGTCAGGTGCCGCCCGACCCGGCGTCTGGGCGCCTTGCTCTCATCCTCGAAGGCCTTGTGCAGTTCGGGAATATCCTCCGCCGGCCGGATACGGTCGGCCGTCATCGACAGGAACTCTTCCCGGGAATATCCATAGTGCCGGACCGCGGCATCGTTGACAGCCAGGAAGCCGAGGGTTTCCTTATCCACCACGCTCATCGGGATGGGATGCGAATCGAACAGCGTGCGGTAGCGCGATTCGCTGTCCTCCAGCGCCTTTTGCGCCAGCACCCGCTCGGTGACGTCCTTGCCCGTGCCGTGGTAGCCCTTGAACGTTCCGTGCTCGTCGTAGATCGGCTTGCCGGTTATGCTCAGGTAGCGCAGCCCCCCTTGCTTGTTGCACCGGGAAAACACGAAGTCCTCGAATGGTTCGTGGCGCGCGAGCATGGCCTTGTGCTTCTCCCACGCGCCCTCCGGCATGGGTCCGAGATCGGGAAGCTCCCAGCGGGTTTTGCCCAGAGAGATCGCGCGGTTGAATTGCCGTTCTTCGAGGTCGTGCCTCGATGTGAAGCGGAAATGCTCGTCCAGCTCCCAATACCAGTCGGAGGTCAGCTCGAGCATCTGGCGCAGCCGCACTTCGCTCCGGCGCTGCTTGTCCTCGGCCCGTCTTCTCTCCGTTATATCCCGGAAACTCCATACCCTGCCGACGCTGCGGCCATCGACGATTTGCGGCCTGGAATAACGCTCGAAGATCCGCCCGTCCTTGAATTCGATCGTGTCGAAACTCTCCCGATCCGGCGTCGCGTACAGCTCCAGCACCTTTTGCAGAAATACCCGGGAATCCTTGAGCTGATCGACCACAAACCGCAGGGCATCGGCATCGTTCCCGGAGGACATGACGTGCCGCGGGATACGCCACATCTCGACGAACCTTTCGTTGTATACGGTTATCGCCCCGTTGAGGTCGACGACAAGCAACCCGTCCGCGGTGGATTCGAGCGTCGCGCGCAGCAGCGACACCGATTCGCGGGACGCCTTGCCGGCCTGCTTGAGACGCGCGTTCCTGGATAACGGACGGCTGTCCCAGATCCGCAGGACGCGGCCGAGAATCCCTTTTCGAAGAATCGCCAACTCGATCATAAGGAGCGGGAGTATATACGGGGTTGGCGTCGCATTTTCCGTCGCGCAGGTTTAGGAATCCGGCTCTGCTCTCTTGTCAACCGTTCAGCGGCGGCCATGCTATTCTTTCCGTCCATTGTTAGAGGAAGACCATGGCCATGGTTTCCAGCCTAACACCTGAGGATTTTGACTGGCTCCGCCAGATGCGGGGAGCCGCCGATGGCCATCGCGACCCGCCGCCCGTTCCGATGAATATTATAGGCAAGCTTGGCACATTCGGTTTCGCGAAACCGGACGGTCTTGGCGGTGTTACGATTACCGACAGGGGCCGCGAAGCCTTGCTGGACCAAAACATGCGGGATGCCGAAGACCGCTGAACGGCCTCCCACGCAATCTGGGCTCTAAGAGCGCATTGCGAAATTAACCTTCGACTGGCGTGCGCACGGCGCACGCTACGTATCCAATTCCGCAACACGCTTTAAGGCGCCCGGTGCGGCAATTGCGCGCGCAACGCGCGCAGTTCCGCTTCGAGCACGCGTATGCGCTCGAGGAATCCCAGCGCCAGCGACAGCGCATTGGGGTCGAGGTCGAAGCTCTCGCGCAGGCGCTGCGCGGTTCGCACGGTCACCACGCACTCGCCGCTGAAAGTCCATTGCGACTCCCGCGGATTGTTCGGCACCAGCGCGCCGTACTCCACGAGTTCGCGCAATTCGGCCCCCGTCAGGCCGGACAAGCGCGCGAGCTCCGCGAACGAAACCTCGCAATGTGCGTCCAGCCACACTGCCTCAGCGCGTTCAGTGCTCATGTTTTCCCCTCTGCTCGAAATGGCTGCGCGGATCGAACTTCGTGCCATCGGCCAACTGCTGGAACAACGCCCGCTCCTTGTCGTTCACGGCGCCGGGCACGACGATCTGCGTGATCGCGAAAAGATCGCCCTCGCCTTCGTGCGATTTGGGCAGGCCGCGCTTCGCCAGGCGCAGCTTCTGCCCGGCCTGCGTTCCCGGCGGCACCTTCAACTGCACCGCCCCGCCCAGCGTCGGGACTTGTACGGTGGCGCCGAGCACGGCCTCCCAGGGCGCGAGAGGCAGATCGAGATAAAGATCATGGCCGCTGGCGCGAAACAGCCGATGCGGGCGCAGCGCGATGTTCAGGTACAGGTCGCCGTCGGGCGCGCCGTTGACGCCTTTGCCGCCCCGGCCCCGCAGGCGCAGCCTTTGTCCGTCCGTGGCGCCCTTGGGAATGCGCGCCTTGAACGAGCGCGGCACGCGACGCATCAACCCGCTCCCGTCGAATTCGGGCACGCCGAGCTCGAGGTCCACCACGGTGCCCCGGTAGGCGTCCTCCAGGGTGATGTGCGCCGTGACCTCGTAGTCCTGCCCCGGGATGGGCATTTTCCCGCGGCGCCCGCTGGTTTGACGCCCGCGGCCGGCGAACTCCGCGAACAGGTCCGACAGATCGATATCGTCGAACGCGTGCTGCGAGTCGCCGAACTGCCGCCCCCAGTCCGGCGGCGGCCGGAACTCCTGCCCGGGCTGGTGGCGGCCCAGCTGGTCGTAGGCGGCGCGCTTTTCCGGATCCTTGAGCGTGGCGTAGGCTTCGGCGATGTCCTTGAATTTCGCCTCGCCTTGCGGGTCCTTGGAGACGTCCGGATGATACTGGTGCGCGAGCTTGCGATAGGCCTTCTTGATCGCGGCCGTGTCGGCGTTGCGCTCGACGCCGAGGATGGCGTAGTAGTCCTTGTATTTCATATCGGCACGCCTCAACTAATCCGTCC
>JBGPYQ010000039.1:0-19486 GCA_041493345.1 Gammaproteobacteria bacterium
CCGTTTTTTCTCCGAGCAGCTTCGCGACCGGCTTGCGGCGGCACAGCTTGTGCCCGCTCCATTGCGCCAGCCCGGCCTCGCGCATCGCGGCGAGGCGCCCGCCGAGATCCTGGCCCATCGGCACGATGCGGCCGATCGGCACGCCGGGTCGGTGATCACCACGGACTCTCCCTTGCGGGTGAGGCGCAGGTAGTGGCTGAGGCGGCTTTTCAGTTCGCGGATGCTGACGAGGGGTTGGGCCATGGGGAACTTCCGGCGGAAACGTTCAATGTAGTCACAGTTTAAGAGATTGTAGTCACGCGGGCACAAGGTCATGCCGGACGCGGATCTTGCGGAACTGTACGGCGTCCCGACCAAGGTGCCGGTTCAGGCGGTCAAACGGAACCCGGAATCGCGGGAGAGACGAAGAGGCTTGGTAGAATCCCGGCAGTCAATCCGACGAGATCCAATGGACCGATCTCCCCACCAGCTCGCCCGCAACCTAGAAGAGGGTGGCCGCGCGGCGGCCGGGGACTGCTATCCGCGCGCACGACCTCTGGCGCCTGTTGTGTATCATGGGCCCCGTTTGTCTTCGGTCCCGCAACCAGCGTGCCACTTTCGAAGTACCACTATATTGTCGTCGAAGGACCGATCGGGGTCGGCAAGACCAGCCTCGCCCGGCGGCTCGCCGAGCGGCTGAAGTCGGACCTCGTGCTCGAGCGGCCGGAGCAAAATCCCTTCCTCCCGCGCTTCTACCAGGACATGCCGCGTTTCGCGCTGCCGACGCAGCTGTTCTTCCTGTTCCAGCGCGCGAATCAGTTGCGCGAGCTGGCGCAGATGGATCTGTTTCAACGCGTCACGGTCAGCGATTTTCTTCTGGAGAAGGATCCGCTGTTCGCCCGCCTGACCCTTTCCGGGGACGAGCTGCATCTGTATCAGCGGATATTCGACGCGCTCAAACCGCACGCTCCCAGTCCCGACCTCGTCATCTATCTTCAGGCTCAGCCCGCCACGCTGTATGAACGGGTGCGCCGGCGCAGCGTAGAATTCGAGCGTCCGATCACCGCCGAATACCTGGCGGCCATCGCCGACAGCTACAGCCGCTTTTTCTACCATTACAGCGGCAGCCCGGTGTTGATCGTCAACTCGGAGCGGCTCAATTTCGTGCGCCAGGACGAAGACCTCGACCTGCTGATCGAGCGCGTCGGCGCCATGCGCGGCAAGCGCGAATTCTTCAACTGGGGAGAATGAAATGAGCAGGCTTACCCTTACCGCGATGCAGAAGCTGCGCGACGACGGCGAAAAGATCGCGGTGCTCACTTGCTACGATGCGAGCTTCGCTGCCGCGCTGGACGCCGCCGGAGTCGAAAGCCTGCTGGTGGGCGATTCCCTCGGCATGGTCTTGCAGGGCCACGACACGACGCTGCCCGTCACGCTCTCCGAGATGGCTTATCACACGCGCTGCGTCGCGCGCGGGAGCAGGCGCGCCTTCATCATCGCCGACATGCCTTTCGGCAGCTACCAGGAATCGCCGCCGCAGGCGTTCCGCGGCGCCGCCGAGCTCATGGCCGCCGGGGCCCAGATGGTCAAGCTCGAAGGCGGCGCCGAGTTTGCCGAGACCGTGCGCTTCCTCGTGCGCCGGGGCGTGCCGGTGTGCGGCCACCTCGGCCTGACGCCGCAATCGGTGCATCAGCTCGGCGGCTACCGCGTGCAGGGCAAGGGCGAAGACGCGGAGAACAAACTGGTCGAGGACGCGCTCGAGCTCGAGGCCGCGGGCGCGGCGATGCTGGTGCTGGAAGCCATACCGGCCGGCCTCGCCAAACAGGTGACGCAGCGCCTGCGCATTCCCACCATCGGCATCGGCGCCGGACCCGGCTGTTCCGGGCAGGTGCTGGTGCTGCACGACATGCTGGACGTCTTTCCCGGCAAGAAAGCGCGGTTCGTGAGGAACTTCATGCTCGGGGCGTCGGGCATCGCCGACGCGGTCGAGCGCTACGTGCGCGCCGTCAAGGACGGCAGCTTCCCGGGACGGGAACACAGTTTCTAGGTCGGCCGATGGACATCATCACTTCGGTGGGGGATTTGCGCGAGCGGCTGCGGCGCGAGCCCGACAACGTCTTCGTCCCGACCATGGGCAATCTTCACGCGGGCCATATCCAGCTGATGCGCCTGGCGAAGCGGCGCGCCGCGTGCACCGTCGTCAGCATATTCGTCAACCGGCTTCAATTCGGTCCGAAGGAGGATTTCGACCGCTACCCGCGCACGCTAGAAGCCGATGCCGACAAGATGAGGGAAGTCGGTGTCGGTGTCGACGTGGTGTTCGCGCCGGGCGAAGCCGAAATCTACCCCGAGCGGCAGACTTTCACGGTGGATCCTTCGGCGGAGCTGCAGCACATCCTGGAGGGCGCGTTCCGGCCCGGGCATTTTCGCGGCGTCGCCACCGTGGTGCTGAAGCTCTTCAACATGGTGGCCCCGCGCGCCGCGATCTTCGGCAAGAAGGATTACCAGCAGTACGTCGTGCTGCGGGACATGGTGAAGGAGCTCGCGCTGCCCGTGGAGATCATTCCCGCGGAAACGGTGCGGGCCGAGGACGGCCTCGCGCTCAGCTCGCGCAACGCCTTCCTCTCGGTGGCGGAGCGAGCCGAAGCCCCACAGCTCTACCGTGTCTTGCAGGAGCTACGCAATGAGTTGCTCGCGGGGCGGCGCGATCTCGCCGGTCTGGAGAAGCAGGCTCTGGAGAAATTCGGGAAAAGCTGGGTTCCGGACTACGTCGCCGTACGCAGGCAAGCGGACCTGCAGCCGCCCGCTTCCGGCGATCGCGAACTCGTCATACTCGGCGCGGCCAGGCTCGGGGCGGTCCGCCTGATCGACAACGTGGAGCTGTCCCTGTGACGCCTTCGCGTCGCGGCCCGGATTGACATCAGGAGTACGCGGCTGCGTCTTTTCCCCTCATCCCCGACCCTTCTCCCGAGGGGAGAAGGGTGATTCTCCCTTTCCCTCCGGGAGAGGGTTGGGGTGAGGGAAAGTTTTGAGATCAGTTCTAGGAAGGATACGGCTCCACCATGAGCTTCTCGACCGGGCAGCCCATGGCCTGGGCCAGCTTGTCCATGATCTCGTCGTTGACCGCGATCGGCTGGAATGCGGTGGAACCGCCCCTGCCGTCGATGAAGGCCTTGGCCGCGCCTTCCGAATTCCACACGACCACCGGGTCGGGCGAAACGCCGGGCACCTGGACGCAGATCGGAACGCCGTCCGTCTTGTACACAATCGCAAACATGGTGAGTCTCCTGTCGCGGGACGAATGGATCGGCACGGTCGAGAATTGACCGGCTGCCCGGTTTATTCGGCAGCGCCCCAATCCGGCACGGTACTCTATCCGATGTTGCGCGATGCATCCAGAGGTCTGTCGGCGCAGTGCGGCAATTTGCAACATTCCGCCACCGGAAGAACGGATCGGCGCTTGAGCTTACCCCCGCGGGTCGACATGCGCGCAGTTCACGGGGTCCGGCGAGGCGACGCGCTAGAATGACGCGCATGCATTTCGCCGATGCTCCTTCCCTGCGCGCGGCACTGGCGGGCGCGCGGAAAAACGATCGCGCGGTCGCCGCATGGCTGCTTGTCTGCTGCGCCCTGGTCTTCGCCATGGTGGTGGTCGGCGGCGTCACCCGCCTCACGCACTCGGGCCTGTCGATGGTCGAATGGCAGCCTGTCACCGGCGCGCTGCCACCGCTCGATCAGGAGCAATGGCACGAGATCTTTCTCAAATACCAGGGAACACCCGAGTATCGGCACGTCAACAAGAATATGAGTCTCGCCGAATTCAAAGGCATCTTCTGGTGGGAGTATGTCCACCGGCTCCTCGGCCGATTGATCGGCGTCGCATTCCTGCTGCCGTTTCTCTGGTTCGCACTGCGCGGCAGGATCGCGCGAACGCTGGTGCCGAAGCTCCTCGGAATATTCGCGCTCGGCGCTCTGCAGGGCGCGTTGGGCTGGTACCTGGTGAAGTCGGGCCTAGTCGACGATCCGCGCGTATCGCAGTACCGGCTCACCGCGCACCTGGGCATCGCCTTCCTGATCTACGCGGCGATGCTTTGGGTCGCGCTCGACCTGCTCCATCTGCGCGCGCCGGCGGGGGAAAGCGCGGCTCCGCGCGGGCTGCGACGGTTCGCCATCGCGATCGCCTTGCTGATCTTCGTGATGACGCTCTCGGGCGGTCTGGTCGCCGGAACCCGCGCCGGGCTCGCGTACAACACGTTTCCCCTTATGGACGGCTACCTGGTGCCGCCCGGAATGCTCGCGACGGATCCGTGGTATCTCAATTTCTTCACCAACCTGACCACCATCCAGTTCGACCACCGGTTGATTGCGTGGTTGCTGGCGCTCCTCGCGCCCTGGTTCTGGCTACGGGCCCGCCGGGGGCCTTTCCCGCGCGCGAAGCTCGGGGCCGACCTGTTGCTCGGCGCGCTTGCGCTGCAGGTCGCCTTGGGAATTTCGACCCTTGTGTTCGCGGTGCCTGTTGCGCTTGCCGCCGCGCACCAGGCCGGCGCATTGATCGTCTTCGGTGCCGCGCTTTTCCTCGTGCACTCGATGCGCTAGATTGCCGCCATCGGCCGTGGTACATCGACTATCTGGCATTCGCGACCACCATGGCTGACGTCCTGTCACCGAACACCGTCATGTTTGCCGATATCACCGACAGCACCGGGCTGTACGAGCGCTTCGGCGACAAGCAGGCGTCCGCGCACATCCAGGACGCGTTGTCGCAAGCTCGCGTCATCGTGTTGCAGGCGCGCGGCATCGTCATCAAGACGATCGGGGACGAGCTGATGTGCTGTTTTGCAGCGGCGGGGGACGCAGTACGCGCCGCCCGCGAGATCCAGACGCGCTTCGACAAGGCCGTCGGGGCGCTGCCGCGGCTTTCTTTCAGGATTGGAGTGCACAGCGGAGATGCGATCTGGATTGAAAACGACCTGTTCGGAGACGCAGTCAATGTCGCGGCAAGGCTGGCGGCGATGGCGAAGGCCGAGCAGATACTCTCCTCCAGGGACACGCTCACGCAATGTCCCGAACCGCTCGGCGCGGGCGCCCGCGAACTCGGCCTGGTCAGCGTCAAGGGCAGGCGCCAGCCGGTTGATTGCATGGAAGTGCTCTGGAGGAACGCCGTCGAACTGACCAGCGTCATGCCCAGGCCCGACGGGGAGACTCCGGCCGCCCGGCTGAACCTGACTTTTGGCGCGGATTCGTTCGTCGTCGACGTCTCGAATCCGCAGCTGTCCCTCGGACGCCACGCGGACAACGACATCGTGGCGACTTCCCCGCTGATTTCCGGAAGCCACGCGATCATCGAGCACCGCAGTAACAAGTTTGTTCTCCGGGACCACAGCACCAACGGTTGCCTGGTCATCGTGGCCGGAAGGACGCCGCTTCGCGTGCATCGCGAGGAAATGGCTCTTTTCGAGGAAGGCACCATCATTCTCGGCGGAGCGCCCGCGGAGGCAGACCGGTCAGTCCAGTTCCGCATCGTCTCCTGATGCCAAACCCCGCACTCGCGAGCGCGGGACTGCGGCAAGCGCATCCCGCTACCTGTCGAGGTGCCTGGCCCGCTCGGCGATGAGCGCGTACACGGCATTCACCGCGGGAACGGCGATATCCGCCCTGCGCGCAAGCTCCACCACCGAACCGATGATGGCATCGATCTCCAGCGGCCGGCGCTTTTCGATGTCCTGATGCATGGAAATCTTGGCGCCCCCGAGCTTTCGGGCGACGCCGATGCGTTCCTCGACCGACATCGGCACGCGCACGCCGTACGCCGCGGCGACGCGCATCGTCTCCTCCATCATCGCGCGGATCAGGGCGAGCAGCCCCTCGTTGCGGTTGATCTCGTGCATGTAGGCGAGCGCGAGCGCCGCCACCGGGTTGTACGACAGATTGCCGATCAGCTTGGTCCAGATCTCGACCCGGATGTCCGCGGCGAGGGAAATTTCGAAGCCCGCCGCGTCCATCGCCGCCGCCAGCCGCTGCGCGCGCGCGGATTTCGTGCGATCGGGTTCGCCGACGATGAAATGCCTTCCGGCGGCGTGGCTGATCACCCCCGGCGCGGTCACTTCGGCAGCCGCGTGCACGACGCAACCGATGATGTGCCGCGGATGGAGCGCGGCGAGCATCCCGCCCCCGGGGTCCAGGCAATCGATGGTCCCGCCGTCGAAACGCCCGCCCTCTGCATAGAAATACCACCACGGCAGGCCGTTGATCGCCGGGATCACCATCGTTTCCGGTCCGACCAAGGGCTTCAGCCGGGGCAGCATCGCGGCGATCGAATAGGCCTTGAGGCAAATGAACACCGCGTCCTGGACTCCCAAGTCGCCCGGCTCGCTGGCTGCGCGCACGGCAAAGGTCGACGATCCACCCCCGGAGTTCAGTGTGAGACCGGCGCCGCGAAGGGCATCGAGGTGCGCGCCACGCGCCACCAGGCATACCTCGTGCCCCGCCCGCGCAAACCAGGCGCCGACGAGGCCGCCTATGGCGCCGGCACCGACAACACAAATCTTCAATTTGATTTGCGCAGGGGGATAGCGCTCATGCCCTGGACAGTTTGGGCGCAAGGAGGAAGTCGCGCACCACTTTTATCTGGTCGGCGCTCATCAGCCAGGGCGCGTGGCCGATTCCGGGAAATTCGACGACCTTGGCGCGCGGGCCGCGCTCCTGCATGCGCCTGGCTGTGGATTCGGGCAGCAGGTCCGACTCAGCGCCGCGCAGCACCAGCGTCGGGCACTTCACCGAATCCCAGGCCGGCCACAGGTCGATGCCCATAAGAAAGTCCTTGCCGAACTCGATGCCGATGTTGTTGCTGCGGCGCATGGCGCTGAGGATGCCGGGATCATAGGCCAGCACGTAGGCGCCGTCCTTGCCTCGGCGCGAACCGTGCCGTGCGAGGCGCCGCCATTGACGATTGGTGAGCGGGCCGAATTCCGCGCACGCCTCGCGCAAATGGCGCTCGACATCGTTGAGGCTCGCATAGCTCGCGGATGCTCCGGAAGACGCGAGCTTGAGCCGCGCCAGCGCCCGCCAGGGAACCAGCGGCCCCACGTCGTTCAGCACCAGGCGGCGAATCGGCGAATTTTTCTTGGCAGCCAGCATCATTCCCGTCAGGCCGCCCATGGAAGTGCCGACCCAGTCGATCCTCGGTGCATTCCCCGCCCCTCTGAGCCGGCGCCAGAGCGTGCCGATTCCCCCTTGCGCCGGCGCGCTTACGCGCGCGAGCAGGGCGGCGGCATCGGATAGATACAGCGCAAAACCGTAGCTCTCCTTCCGCTCCAGCCAGTCGCTGTCTCCGCGGCCGACGACGTCCATGCACACGACCCGGCAACCGTGGTCCGCGAGGTCGGACCCGAGATCATCGAAATCGCGGCTGTTTCGCGTGAGCCCGTGCACGCACACGACGATGTGCCCGGCCCGCGGATTTCCCCATTCGGTGCAGGCAATGCGGTGAAACCCGTCGGGCCCGAGACTCGGGAACCCGTTCAGTCGGGGTTTTGAGAACATTGGGCTCAGGCGATCTTTTTCGCGACACGGGCTTCCAGGCGCCGTGGCGTGGAGCGAGCGCAATGCGCGTGAAGCGGTTCCGGAAAAATTCCCGGGGGCCGCTCAGCGCACGATCAGCGTCGGTACGCTGCAATTCGAAAGCACTTTGGTGGCGACCGAACCCAGTACTAGGTTCATGAAAGTGCCCTGCCCGCGGGAGCCCATGATCACGAGCGAAAACCTGCCTTTCTTCGCATAATTCGCGATCGATAGGCCCGGATCGCCGACAAGGTACACCTCTTCGTAGGGGATGCGCCTCATTTTCAGAAATCGCCCGGCCACTGCCAGCGCACGCTTCGCCTCGTCGCGGTAGTAGCGGCTTACGGTCGCTCGCGAAAGCGCCCTGGCGGCGCGGCCCGGAAGCGGGGGATGCACATTCAGCAGGTGAATGCTCACCTTGGTGCCGAACATGTCGAGATGCCTGATGAGATAATTCACCGCTTTACGGGTGTATTTCGAGCCGTCTGCTGCGAGAAGGATTTTCACGAACACTCCTGTTTGCCATCTGGTGCCGGGAGGGGGAGTCGAACCCCCATGGTGTCGCCGGTACGAGATTTTAGCTTCGGCCGCGCCGGCGCGCTTAACATCTGCCGCGCACATGTTAGCCTTCGCTAAAATCCCGCGCCAGCGCCACTCTTCAAGGATTTGGTGCCGGGAGGGGGAATCGAACCCCCATGGTGTCGCCACCGGCGGATTTTGAGTCCGCTGCGTCTACCAATTCCGCCATCCCGGCATGCCGTTTTCGAAGACGGCGCATTATAACGCCAGCTCGAAATGAATCTTCCCATTGCCGAATTCGATTACGAACTGCCGCCCGAGCTGATCGCGCAGCACCCGAGCGCTTCACGTTCGGAAAGCAGGCTGCTGTGCGTGAAGGCGGGCGCGATCGACGATCGCCGCTTCACCGATCTGCCGCAACTGCTGTCTGCGGGGGATCTGCTGGTATTCAACGACACCAAGGTCATCAAGGCGCGGCTGGCCGGCACGAAGGACAGCGGCGGGCAGGTCGAGGTGCTGATCGAGCGCGTGCTCTCGGCGCACGAAGCGCTGGCCCAGGTCCGCGCGAGCAAGGCGCCGAGAGCGGGAAGCGCAATGCGCCTCGCGGACTCGATCGAGATTCGCGTGCTAGCACGCGAGGGGGAGTTCTATCACCTGCGTTTTCCGGACGGCGCTACGGTGTTCGAGCTGCTCGAGCGGCACGGCAGCGTACCGCTTCCATCCTATATTTCACATACCGCGGAGGCGGAGGACGAGCACCGCTACCAGACCGTGTATGCCCGCGCTCAAGGGGCGGTCGCCGCGCCGACGGCTGGGCTGCACTTCGACGAGCCGCTGCTCGCGGCATTGCGCGGGCGCGGCATAGCCCTCGCCTACGTGACGCTTCACGTCGGGGCCGGGACATTTCAGCCAGTCAGAGTGAAAAATCTCGCCGAGCACCGCATGCACAGCGAGCGCTACGAAATTCCGGCCGAGACAGTCGCGGCGATTGAAGCGGCGAGGAACCGCCGCAGCAAGGTCATCGCCGTCGGCACGACCACCATGCGCTGCCTGGAAGCCTCCGCAGCAGCGCAAGGCGTTCCGGTCGCAGGGCCTGCGGAAACCGACCTCTTCATAACGCCGGGCTTCGATTTCCGCGTCGTCGACCGCCTCATCACCAACTTCCATTTGCCGAGATCGACGCTGCTCGTACTTGTTTCGGCGTTCGCCGGGACCGAGACTATCCGCCACGCGTACGCGCATGCGATCGAACAGCGCTACCGCTTCTTTTCCTACGGCGACGTAATGTTGCTCAACCGGTAATAGCACCACGCTTGCCGAGGCCGCGTCGCCGTGATAGCATTTTGCTATCATCTACATGATAAGAGGCATTGCATATGAGTCGCCAAGTCCTGATTCGGGATCTCGACAAGAAAACGCTGGACGGCCTGAAGGCCCGCGCCGCCGGCAATAAGCGCTCGCTGCAAGGCGAACTCAAGCAGATTCTCGTCGACGCCGCGCGTCCCACGGTCGATCCCAAGCTGCTGGAGAAGATCAACAAGCTCCGGGAAAGCCTGAAAGGCCGGGTCCACGGAAACAGCGTCGACCTGATACGAGAGGACCGTCGCCATTGAGCCGCGTCGTCATAGATGCTTCGGTGGCGGTAAAGTGGTTTCTACCCGAAGAGGATAGTGACGCTGCGCTTGCCGTCCTGCACGCCGGCCACGAGTTACTGGCGCCCGAGTTGCTCTATGCCGAGGCGGGCAGCGTGCTGCGCAAGCGGGCACTGCGCGGCGAGTTCGATTCGGCTGGCGGTCTGAACATACTGAGATGGCTCATGCAGATCCGTATCGACATTCGATCGCACAGGCCGCTCACCGAATCGGCATGGGCAATCAGCGCCCAATACGGCCAGAGCTTTTACGATAGTCTGTATCTCGCTCTTGCAATCGCAACAGAGACCCGGCTAGTCACAGCGGACAAGCGTTTCTTTAACGCCATCAGGCGCACGCCCTTGGCCGATCACATCGCGGGGGTTGCGGAGGCGGTTTAGTGCACGTTCGGCCCAAATCGTCAAACAAGAAAGTGCGCGTCGCCGCGTCAAGGCCACGCGACAAATTGAACCGACTCGCGAAACGGCCCGGCGCGATCGTCGGCAATTCCGGCAAACTCGCGGAGACCCCGACCTTCGACGAAGCGGCCTGGCGGAAGAAATGGGACCAGCGCCCGAAACTAGCGCCTTCACCGCGCGGCAAGAAGAGCGAGCAGGAAGGTTTGTTCTGATCGTCCCTCACCCCTGCCCTCTCCCAAAGGGAGAGGGAGATGCGACTGCGACACGAGTCCGATGAAATTCACCGTTAACGCCACCGACGGCCCCGCGCGTGCCGCGACGCTCGCGCTTGCGCACGGCGAAGTGGAGACGCCGGTGTTCATGCCGGTCGGCACCTACGGCGCGGTCAAGGCGGTGAGCCCTGCGGAACTCGCCGAGAACGGGACGCGCATCGTCCTCGGCAACACCTTCCACCTCTGGCTGCGGCCCGGGGTCGAGGTGATCGCGGCACACGGAGGGCTGCACCGCTTCATGGGCTGGAACGGGCCGATCCTCACCGACTCGGGCGGCTACCAGGTGTTCAGCCTCGGCGACATGCGCAAGATCAGCGAAGAAGGCGTGCGCTTCGCCTCGCCCGTGAACGGTGATCGGCTGATGCTCACGCCGGAAGACTCGATTCGGATCCAGCGCACGCTCAACCCGGATATCGCCATGGTGCTCGATGAGTGCACGCCCTACCCGGTGGGCGAGCGCGAGGCCGGGGATTCCATGCGTTTGTCCCTGCGATGGGCGGAACGCTCCAAGCGCGCTTACGAAGGCAATCCCAACGCACTATTCGGAATTGTCCAGGGTGGCATGTACGAGAATCTCCGGGACGAATCGCTCGCCGGGCTGATTGAGATCGGATTCGACGGCTACGCCATCGGCGGACTCTCCGTAGGCGAGCCCAAGCTCGACATGCGCAGGATCCTCGCCCATGCCGCGGCGAGTCTCCCCGCGGACAAGCCGCGCTACCTCATGGGCGTCGGCACTCCGGAGGACATTGTCGCGGCGGTCCAGGCCGGCATCGACATGTTCGATTGCGTGCTGCCGACGCGCAATGCGCGCAACGGCTGGCTGTTCACCCGCTTTGGCGACATCAAGATCCGCAACGCCCGCCACCGCGACGATACGCAGCCACTGGATGATACCTGCACCTGCTACACCTGCTCGCACTTTTCACGCGCCTACCTGCACCACCTGCAAAAAGTCAACGAAATACTGGGGGCGCGCCTCAATACCCTGCACAATCTGCACTACTACCAGACGCTCATGCGCGAGCTGCGCGACGTCATTGGAGAAGGAAGACTCGCCGATTACGCGGCCCGTTTCCGCGACAACCGTCGAAAGATTGTGGAAAGCGCGTGAGCGGCGCGGCGTCGATGGTATAATTTTTGTCAATCCGGACGCAGGGCGCCGGATTGACTTTGCGCGTTGGAACGCACGCGTGGCGGCGTTCAACGCGCAACTCGAAAACATTTGGAGGCCAGAGTGATTATTTCTCCCGCTTTTGCGCAAATACCCGGCATTCCCGGCGACTCCGGCTGGACGGGCCTGCTGCCCATCGTCCTCATGTTCGTGCTGCTGTACTTTCTCATGATCCGGCCGCAGATGAAGCGCGCCAAGGAACACAAGCAAATGACCGAAGCGCTGCACAAAGGCGATGAGGTCATCACCTCCGGCGGCGTGCTGGGCAGGATCACCAATGTCGGTGAAGCCTATCTCTCGCTCGAGATCGCGCCCAACACCGAGGTGCAGGTGCAAAAGAGCGCGGTGCAGACGCTGCTGCCCAAGGGCACGATCAAGTCGATCTAGTTGTGAATCGCTACCCCCTCTGGATCTACGTCACCATCGCGACAGCACTTGTGTTGGGGCTGCTGTATGCCTTGCCCAACTTGTTCGGCGAGGCGCCGGCTGTGCAGGTGTCCTCCGCGCGCGCGACGCTCAAGATCGACAACGCATTGCTCGGCCGAGTCGAGGACTCGCTCAAGAAAGCCGGCATCCAGCCGACCGGCGTGTTCCTCGATCTGAACTCCGTCAAGGTGCGGCTCGCCGACACCGACACCCAGCTCAAGGCCAAGGACGCCGTTAATCAGGCGCTCAATCCCGATGCGGGAAACCCGACCTATACCGTCGCCCTCAACCTGCTGTCCTCCTCGCCCGCCTGGCTCACTGCGGTGCATGCGTTGCCGATGTACCTCGGCCTCGACCTGCGCGGCGGCGTCCACTTCCTGCTCCAGGTGGACATGCGCGCCGCGCTGACCAAGCGCACCGAAAGCCTCTCCGGCGATATCCGCTCGCAATTGCGCGACAAGAATGTCCGCCACTCGGGAATCACGCGCGAGGGCAACAACATCGTGGTCAAGTTCCGCGACGCCGAGACCCGCGCCAGGGCGCGCAAGATCATCGAGGACCAGCTGGTCGACCTGCAGCTCGCCGAGGGCGGCGCCGGCGAAGAACTGACCCTCGGCGCGTCCATCCGCCCCGAGGCGCAGAAGCGTACGCAGGAATTCGCGCTGAAGCAGAACATCCAGACGCTGCACAACCGCATCAACGAGCTGGGAGTGGCCGAGCCGATAATCCAGCAGCAGGGCTCGGACCGCGTCGTGGTGCAACTGCCCGGCGTGCAGGACACGGCAAAGGCGAAAGAGATACTCGGCCGCACCGCGACGCTCGAGATCCGCATGGTCGACCACGACAACATGAACGTGGCGGCGCTCGCCGCGGCCCAGGCCGGCCAGGTTCCCTTCGGCGACGAGTTCTACGTCGAGCGCGACGGCCAGCCGCTGCTGGTGCGGAAGCAGGTGGTGCTGACCGGAGACCGGCTCACCGACGCGCAGCCGGGCTTCGACAACCAGACCCAGGAGGCTGCGGTGCATCTCACGCTCGACGCGACCGGCGCGCGCATCTTCAAGGAATACACGCGCGAGAACGTCGGCAAGCGCATGGCGATCCTGCTGATCGAGAAAGGCAAGGGAGAAGTCGTCACCGCTCCGGTGATCAGGACCGAAATCGGCGGCGGGCGCGTCCAGATCAGCGGCCGCATGACCACCGTCGAGGCGAACGACGTGGCGCTGCTTTTGCGCGCGGGCTCGCTCGCCGCGCCTATGGAGATCATCGAGGAGCGCACGGTCGGCCCCTCGCTCGGGGCGGAGAACATCAAGAAGGGCTTCGACTCGACCATTTACGGCTTCACGGCGCTGTCGCTTTTCATCATCGTGTATTACTCGGTGGTCGGAATATTCTCGACGCTGGCGCTGTGCTCGAACCTGCTGTTCCTGCTCGCGCTGCTGTCGCTGCTGCAGGCCACGCTCACTCTTCCCGGCATCGCCGCGATCGCGCTCACGCTCGGCATGGCGATCGACGCCAACGTCCTTATCAACGAGCGCATCCGCGAGGAGCTGCGCAACGGCGTCACCCCGCAGGCGGCGATCCACGCCGGCTATGAGCGCGCTTTCGGGACCATTCTCGATTCCAACGTCACCACGCTCATCGCGGGGCTCGCGCTCCTGATCTTCGGATCGGGCCCGGTGCGCGGCTTCGCCGTGGTGCACTGCCTGGGCATTCTCACTTCGATCTTTTCCTCGGTCGTGGTGAGCCGCAGCCTGGTAAACCTCGCCTACGGCTCGCGCAGAAAGCTCGAACGCGTCGCGATCGGCAACACGTCCTGGAAATAAACGGCTGCACACGCAAAATGGAATTCTTCAAGATCCGCAACGACATTCCGTTCATGCGCCACGCGCTGGCGTTCAACGTGGTGTCGCTGATCACCTTCCTGCTCGCGGTATTCTTCCTCGCCACCAAGGGCCTGAACTTTTCGATCGAGTTCACCGGCGGCACCGTGCTCGAGGTCAACTATGGGCACGCCGCCGACGTGGAGAAAATCCGCAAAACCCTCGATGCGCGCGGGTACAACGACTACTCGGTTCAGAACTTCGGTTCCTCGCGCGATGTACTGATCCGGATGCCGCTCAAGCCGGGCCAGAACAGCGCCGAACTGTCGAAAGCCGTGATGGAAGGACTGGCGTCCGAGGATTCGACCGCGAAGCTGCAGCGCGTGGAGTTCGTCGGTCCGCAGGTCGGGCGCGAGCTCGCGGAGAACGGCGCGCTGGCGCTGCTCGTGACCTCGTTCCTGATCGTCGGCTACCTGGCGCTGCGCTTCGAGTGGAAGTTCGGCGTCGCGGCGATCATCGCCAACCTGCACGACGTCGTCATCATCCTGGGCTTCTTCGCCCTGTTCCAGTGGGAGTTCTCGCTGCCGGTGCTGGCCGCGGTGCTCGCGGTGCTGGGCTATTCGGTGAACGAGTCGGTTGTCATCGCCGACCGGATCCGGGAGAACTTCAGGAAGCTGCGGAAGGCCAGCGTCACCGAGATCATCGACAACGCCATCACCCGGACCATCTCCCGCACCATCATCACCCACGGCTGCACCCAGACCATGGTCACTTCAATGCTCGTATTCGGCGGCCCGGCGCTGCACTATTTCGCCCTGGCGCTTACCATCGGCATTCTCTTCGGGATCTATTCGTCGGTGCTGGTCATGGCGCCCCTGGTGCGCTGGCTGGGAATCCGGCGCGAAGACCTCGTCAAGCCGCTCAAGGAGCGCAAGGACGAAGCCGTCGTCTAGTGCAAGTCCTGCGCGCCTCCGGCAGGAGGCCCGTGCCAGACTTCCGGAATAAACCGCCAGCCGCGGACTGTTCACTCAACTGGTCCTGATTTTTTTGGGATTCCCAGCGGTAGGCACTGCGTCTGCGGCCGATACTGGCTACTACCTATACGGCGCACTCGGACAATCCAAAGCAAATCCTGGAATTGACCGTGCAGACACCGACGCCATTTTGACAGGCGCGGGGGCGGCAAGCCTCAGATCAAGCGTAAGCAATACTGACCTTGCCCGTTGGGCGCCGCTGCTCGGCCAATACGGCGCGGGCACCCTGCCGATTGCGCTTGCCGCACAATCTGCGCTGGCGGGCCAGTACACCATCGAGGCTTCCGCGACCGGTTACCAGACCCAGTCCTTCAGCCAGGACATTCCCACCGCGGACGCAACCCAGGACTTTACCTTGGTCCCGTAGAGCAAACGGCTCAGGACACAAGAAGGGCTCCATTGCAGAGCCCTCTTTTCTTGGAGTTCATCCGACTTTCGTGTGGGTCGAAGGTTTAATTAAACCGGGTTCCGGAATAGCGTCAACCTCGTGATGCTTACACCACGCCACCTTACCGCCTCCACCTACAGAAAAGTCTGAAGCACCAAAGATTACTGCCCGCCTTATGTGCGCCAACCCACAGAGCGCCTTATGTGCGCCAACCCACAGAGCGCCTTATGTGCGCCAACCCACAGAGCATCTGCCGCGGCCGGCGCGTAAAGATGGAACCTTTTTCTACTGGCGAGCGTGTAACCGTTACGACAGATGGCCTCAGAACCGGTTGATTTTTTTTCTGAACGAAACCCAACTGCTGCCATCGTCGTGACACATGAACCTCAACGCCGGAATCCTGATGCAGCCAATCAGGATGCACGGCCGAACGGGTTTGTTCCGTTTCGCAGAAAACTTACTAAAGGAGTTTCTTCATGAATTATCACCAAAAGTACCTGTCTGCATGTTTGCTTGGGATCGCCGCGCTACTTGGCGGCGCCTCCCCGGCATTCGCCGCCTCGTCCGCGCCATCACTGGGTACAGCGTCGGACTTCGCGGTCCTGAGTGCACTGACTACATCACCGGGGGCGGTGACCTGCACCACTTCCACCATCACCGGAGACGTGGGCACAGCCTCCAGCAATCCGCTCTCGGTCACGCAGACCCTTTGCACGATTACGGGGACGGTCTTCACGCCGGTCTCCGCTGGAGTTTTAACTGACTTCAACGGCGCGTACAAAGCGCTCGCGGGCCAGTCGTGCGACCAGTTCCTCACCGGTACCCTCGCCGGCATCACGCTCACACCCGGTGTCTACTGTTTCGACGCAGCGGCCACGCTGACGGGCACGCTGACGCTTCTCGGCGGCTCGAACGACACCTGGCTGTTCAAGATCGGGACCAGCGGGACCGGCGCCCTCACAGGCACCGATTTCAAGGTGGTCCTGAACGACACCGCGTCGGCGTGTAACGTGACGTGGTGGGTCGCCGAGGCCGCGACGATGACGCGTGCGAGCTTCAAAGGAACCATTCTCGCGGGCGCGGCCATCACCACTACCGGTACAGCTGGAAGTCCGCCAACACCGTTTGAGGGTCGGGCGTTGGCCAAAGCGGCGGTGACGTTGACCGACGTGGCCTTCGTCGGCTGCCAGGGCGGCAGCCTTGGCGGCACGGCGCATCCGAAGTGCAACCAGGGCGTGGGCAACGGGCCCGAGGGCTGCGATCCGGGCAACTCGAACCAGGGCGACCCGAACCGTTCGAACGACGAACTCGGCGGGTTGCCCGGCACCCCGGGCCGCCAGGGCGGCAACAAGTAAGCCTGCAGTCGCGACGATTCGAGGCGGAGGGGCGCGGTCCGGCCCCTCCGTTTTTTTTCCCATCGCTCGACTTGCACGCGCCCCTCGCTGGCCTGGCGTTCCTCCTGCCGCTCACCTACCACCTGGTTCCCGACATTGCCTGAGCGTGGCGAGCGCCTGCGCGCTTGACTTGGCGCGCCCGCGGACTGCATAATTTTCCGAAATGTTTTCCTATCGTTCTATCACTCAGAAGTTCCCGACGCCAACTGAGTTAGTTCGGACGGCACCCGCCGTTCCGGACATCACTAGGGGAGGAGCAAATGTTGACATCAAGGAGTAGAGGAAGCCTGGCGAAGCACGCGCTGGCTGCGGCCGTTTTGAGCGCCTTCGCCATCGCGGCGGGTTCGGCGTTTGCCGACCGCGGCATCAGCCAGAGTGGCGAGCAGAAGGACATGCGCCGGGTGGGCCACGTCGACCTGCAAGGGCGCCCGTCCTACCAGCCGAACGTCATCGTGTACCCGGATGGAAGGACGATTGCATTCGCTGGCACGCATGGCGGCAGCAAGCCCAATCCGCTGAAACCGGGCAGCCCGGTGGAACAGAACGGAGTAGTGATCATCGACGCCACCGATCCGGCGCATCCCGTTGAGAAGTTCCATATTCCGGTCCCAGTCGCAGGAGGCCAATCGCAATCGGTACGTATGTGCCTGGGCTCCGACCTGCCCGGCGGCACGCACGGCCACGTGTACCTCTTGCGTAACGTTCAGGGAAGCACCGCCTCGGGATATGAGGTCTGGGATGTTACCAATGTCAGCAACCCCACGCTGGTGGGAGAGATGCGGAGCCTTCGCAACACGCATAAGCCCTGGTGGGAGTGCAGCACCGGTATCGCTTATTTGCCGGGCAGCAGAGACGTGCCGGCATCTACCGCACAAAGATGGCGCCAAGGTCAGTCGATGATGATTGTCGACTGGAAGAATCCTGCTAACCCGATTTACCTCCGCACTCACGGGTTGCCGGGTGGACAATTTAGTGGAACCGGGCCGGTGCCTCCCTCGCTTCACGGAGCGATCTCGGCGCACGAGCATCCCAATGCTGCTGGCAAGCTGGCGCGCGGAGCCACGCCGGACGACGTGATCGGGAACCGTGTCTACACGGCGTGGGGCGTTGGTGACAACGGCGTCCTGCAGGTTCTTGACAGGAAAAAGCTGCTTCCATTCCCGTATGGGACCTTCAGCGGCAATGCGGATAATCCGACCAATGCAGAGTTGGAGGCGGCGCAAACTTCGGTCCTGTACATGTCCCCGGATCAGGGCGGCCACACCAGCATGCCGGTGTTCGGGATGGTGCCGAAGAGCTACCAGGGCTTCACCGAGTTCAAGACGCGCGACATCGTGCTGCTCGCCTCGGAGTCGACGGCCGACCTGTGTAATGAAGCGCCGCACTGGAGCTTCATCGTCGATGTCACGGTTGAAAATTCGAAGACCGTGCCACCGGGCACCAGCCTGCAACAGAATCCGTGGCAAGGGCCGATGGTGCTCTCGACGATGTGGGTCGATCCGCGCGCCGGCGAAAAATTTCCCCGCGGCAACTACTGCAAGCGCGGGGCGCGCTACGGGGTGCATTCGAGCGAGGAGAATTTCCGTAATCCCTATTACGGCAGGGTGACCTTCCTTGCTTACTTCACGGGCGGCGTGCGCGCCTGGGACATCCGCGAGCCGCAGGGTCCTGTCGAGGTGGGGTTCTATGTGCCGGTAAGCAATGCCAACACCGTTGTTCCAGACGGCTACATGACGAACAACCTCGAAGTCGACAATCGCGGGTTCATCTACGCGACCGACCGTAATGGCTCCGGGCTGGATATTTTGGAGCTGCGCGGCAAGGCGAAGAAGATCGGCCTCGGGATCGAACGCCGCGGCGATCGCGATGACGATGACGACGACGACTGAGCGGCGCGCAAGCTGTTAGCCGGAAGAGCTGAAAGCGGAAGGCGGCCCTAGCGGCCGCCTTCTTTTTTACCTGAAGGAAAAAATCGACGAGAGTTCGTCTCCATTGGGGAGAATGATGCGGGCTCTCAGCCTGCTTCCCCGAACCGGCGTGAGGCCCTTCGCCGTGAGTTTGTTGTCACCCGCTGGTATCAACTTCCCCTCCTGGGCGGGACGCCCGGGGTCGGCGAGGCTCAATGTTCCCTTCACTTTTTCCGTCAGGACCGGTGTCCCACTCTCGTCTTCGATGTACAAGGTGGCGGTGCCCTTTTCCATGACCAGCTCGACGGAGATCTCGTCGTCGCCCCGGCCCATGATTCCGCCGTGCTTGGGCTTGTGGTCGCCGTGAGCGTAGGCGTTGCAGAAGGCCAGCACCTGCAAAACCGTCGCAATCACCGCCAGAGCGATCTTCATTCGTCTCTCCTCCCCAACGTTGTTGCTGGACACAATGACCTTCTACCGCTTCGAGCACACCGCCGGGGAAGGAAAACCCGTGCTAGACTTCCGGAATAAACCGCCGCCACGGACTGTTAGTGCTCCCATGCGGCGGTTTGCGCTGCATATGATTGCATTTCAACCATAAATCGGGGGATTGAATGAACAAGAAACTTTTTTCGGCCGTTCTGGCACTGGCGCTGGGCGCGGGTTACTCGCTCACCGCCTTCTCGCAGGTCAAGCCTGAAACATTGGTCAAGCAGCGCCAGGCGGCGATGACCTTGCAGGGCAAGTACTTCGGTCCGATGGCCGGCATGGCGCAGGGCAAGATTCCTTACAAGGCGGACGTGGTCGCGTACAACGCGTCCTTGCTCAACGCTCTGAGCAGGATGCCCTGGGACGGATTCGCGGAAAGCACCAAGGACCTGAAGGACGTGAAAACCGGCGCCCTGCCGGCGATTTACTCGGAACCGGCCAAATTCAAGGAGGCGCAGGACAATTTACAGAGCG
>JBGPYQ010000145.1:0-8381 GCA_041493345.1 Gammaproteobacteria bacterium
ATGCGTTCGGTGAGCGCGTCCGACCATCCTTCGCCCTGTGCGATCGCCTGGCGTAGTGCGATGAAGTCGACCTCGCGGTCATCCTTCGTGCCCTCGTTGAAGGCGCGAAAACCGGCTCGGCCTTCGGTCATCATGTTGAGCGCGAGCCAGGCCCGGTGGTTTTCCTTGTTGCGGTTCCAGGCTTCGAGCTTGGGTTTGCGCAGCTCCTCGATGGTCTTGGTGGTGCAGTCGGGGAAGGTGAGCAGCAGCTTCGCGCACATCTCCTCGACCTTGGCATCGAGCATCGTCAGTTCGACGGCGCCCCTGGCCATCAGCGCCTTGCCTTCCTTGGCGGCGTCGCCGGTCTTGAAATCGCCGTAGACGATGCGGCCGAATTCGTCGGTAAAGCGCTGCGTCTCGACCAGCGGATTGGCGACGAACTTGCCGTCCACATTGAGCGCAGGTGAGATGTCGGCTAGCAATCCCCAGTGATAGGCCTTGTGCGCGGAGAACGGCTCGCACAGCACGCACGCGACCATGGCGCGGTCGGCGCCGATCACGGGCGGCAGGAAATCGGTCGCACCGCCGATCGGAGCCGAGCCGTGCTTGGGACCGGCCTGGCCGAAGCGGGCCAGATCCTGGGCGACCGAAAAGTCACAGGCCATGCCCAGTTCCTGCCCGCCGCCGATGCGCATGCCGTTCACGCGGCAGATCACCGGCTTGTCGCAAGTGAGGATCGACGAAACCATGTCGTTGAACAGGCGCATGTACTGACGGTACTCCTGGGGGCGCCCGGCGTAGTACTGCGCGTACTCCGCCGTGTTGCCGCCGGTGCAGAACGCCTTGTTGCCGGCGCCGGTGAGGACCGCAGCGTTGACGTCGCGCGCGTTCGACGCTGCCCGGAAGGCCATGATGAGACCTTTGGCCATCTCCGTCGTATAGGAGTTGTACTGAGTCGGGTTGTCGAGCCAGATCCAGGCGTTGTACAGATGCGGTACGGTCTTGCCGTCGAGCGACCTCGCGGGGCGCTTTTCGTAGCGCAAGCCTTTGGCGACATAGCCCTCTATAAGGTCGTGGCTTTTGAGCACGAACGGGGCAGCGGGGGTGTCCATGGACTCTCCTTCAGATGTGCGCGGGCAGCGAGCATGACCGGCGCTCGGGGTGCGGTCGGTAGCCGGCAGATCAGGCCTGGAGCCATGCTCCTCCTCTTGTTGACTGCTGCTTCCGCGGGGGGCGGGGGTCCGGCGGACTTGACGGACGCACCTCCACGGCTATAATGGTATTAAGGTACCAGTTCACTATAATGCCTGTCAAACGCGCTTATGATTGTGTCCCGTTCGAAGCGGAGGAATTTGCGCTAGATCAAATTCACTTCGTTCTCCAACCCTAGAATCCAGGGGACAATCGGGATCGGAGGTTCGGATGCATGACAAACCGATATCGGGAACCGGCGTACCGAGCTTTTCGATCGCGCTGACCGGGAGCGGCGGGGCCGGGGTGATGACCGCCGGGAATATGCTGCTCGAGGCAGCCGCGCAGACCGGCTGGTACGGCCTGATGGTGCGCTCCAGCGGCCCGCAAATCCGCGGCGGCGAGGCGGCGGCGCTGCTGCGCCTGGCTGCCCGGCCCGTTGATTGTCTCGACGACCGCTTTGACGTGGTAGTCGGGATCGACTGGCAGAACATTCACCGGTTTGCCGATGAGATTCCTCTGGATGCGGGGAGCCTCATGATCGGGGATCCGGATCAGGGGAACCCGCCCGAGGTGTTCACGAAACGCGGCGTGCGCCTGGCGCGGGTTGCGTTCAAGCGGATGGCGAAAGCCATTCCCGGGAGTTGGCCGAACATGATCATGCTCGGGGTCGCCGCCGCGCTCGTCGGCATACCTGCGGAAACGCTCAAATCCGTGGTGCGGAAATCGTACAAGAAAGGCGGCGACGGGCTTGCAGCGAGTCTCGCCGCTGTTGAGGCCGGCATCGCCGCGGCTGCAACACTATCTGCAACTCCGCGCCTCATTTCGCCGGGGCATGCCGAGAAACCGCGCTGGCTCATCACAGGCAATGAAGCGACAGGCTACGGCGCCGTGCGCGGCGGCGTGCGCTTCGTCGCCGCCTACCCGATCACACCGGCGACCGAAGTATTGGAGTGGCTCGCGCCGGCGCTGGCCGGCGTCGGCGGCACGCTGGTGCAGGCCGAGGACGAGCTCGCGTCAATCAACATGGCCATCGGCGCTTCCTTCGGCGGCGTGCCGTCGCTCACCGCGACGGCAGGGCCCGGACTTTCGCTCATGACCGAAGCGCTCGGCTTGGCGGTCGCGGCGGAAGTGCCCGTGGTGGTGGTGGACGTGATGCGCGGCGGGCCATCGACGGGAATTCCTGCGAAAAGCGAGCAAGGCGACGTCAACATCGCGTTGAACGGCTTGCACGGGGACGCACCTCGCATAGTCGTCGCCCCCAACTCTATCGCCGATTGCCTCACCGCGACGCAATGGGCGGTGAACTTGTCGGAGAATCTGCAGGTTCCGGCGATCGTTCTCTCCGATCAGTATTTCGGCCAGACCCGCGCGGTCGTGGACCGGCCTGCCGATGTCAGCTTCATCGGCGAACGCGTTCTGGCGGCACCTCGCACCGAGAGCTACAAGCGTTACGCCATAACGGAATCGTGCGTATCACCGATGGCAATTCCCGGTACACCGGGCATTGCCTACACTGCCGAGGGGCTCGAGCACAATGAGCGCGGCATCCCCTCGAGCCAGTCGGGGGACCACATCGCGCAGCTCACGAAGCGCGAGCGCAAGCTCCGGCAGCACGACTATGGCGAACATTGGGCCGAGATCGAAGGCGAGGGCGATATCGCAGTGGTGACTTTCGGCTCCTGCAGTGGCCCCGTGCGCGAGGCGCTCGCGCGGGCCGCCGCAGAGGGCATCAAGGCGCGGCTGGTGTCGATGCGGCTGCTTTCCCCGGCGCAGCCCGAGCGGCTTGCGAAAGCGCTCGAGGGCGTAAAGCGGGTGCTGGTGGTCGAACAGAATCACAGCGCGCAATTCCACCGATACCTGCGCGCCGATTTCGACCTGCCGGGCGAGGTGCTCAGCTTCCACCGCGCCGGGCCGCTGCCGATCCGCCCCGACGAAATCTACCGACAGATCACCGAATGGAGTCGCGCATGACAACAGCCGCTGCTGCGGCGCCGCTCACGGCGCAGGTCTTCAAAGCCGACTACAAGCCGATCTGGTGTCCGGGCTGCGGGGATTACGCCGTGCTGTCCTCGTTCACCAAGGCGTTTGCGATGCTCGAACTGCGCCCGGAAAACATCGCCGTCGTTTCCGGGATCGGCTGCTCCTCACGCATCCCCGCCTATACCAACTGCTACGGCTTTCACGGCGTGCACGGCCGCGCGCTTGCCGCGGGCACCGGCCTGAAAATCGCGCGGCCCGACCTTACAGTCCTGGTGGCGAGTGGAGATGGTGACGGCTACTCAATCGGCGGCAATCATTTCCTGCACGCTTGTCGCCGCAACGTCGATCTCACCTATGTCGTAATGGACAATCATGTATACGGCATGACCAAGGGGCAGCCCTCGCCGACCACCGAGCCGGACTGGGACTCAAAGCTCTCGCCTGGCGGCACGGGACTGCGCACCTTCCATCCGCTCGTGATTGCACTCGCTGCCGGCGCCAATTTCATCGCGCGCGCGTTCTCCGGCGACCCGAACGGCACGGCGCAAATCCTCGCCGAAGCGATTCGCACGCCCGGATTTTCATTCGTAGAAATCCTCAGTCCGTGCGTGACTTTCCGTCCCGAGCAGCGCAACTGGAAGAACCAGGTACGACCGGCGCCCGTTGCGCCGACCGACGACCCGGCACGCGCGGCCAGGCGCATCATGACCGACGACGGGTTTAATATCGGCGTGCTGTATAAGGGCGAGCGCAAGCCCTATCAGCCGCCCATCATCAAGGGCACGAAACGCTTGGCTGACTTGGAAGCGGAGTTCACGATATGAGCACGGGAAAGCGAACGAAAACGAGTGCGCGGAAGGGCGGAGGGCGCCGAACTGTACGTGTTCAGGATCGGAAGAAGCCGGTGACGAAGCCGATTTCCACCAACCGAGCCGATTTTCTCGCGCGTGCCTGGATCATGGAGGTCGAGGCCGCCGAGCGGTACGCGATGTTCGCGGATGCGATGGACGAGCACAACAACCGCGAGGTGGCGGAGCTGTTCCGCAAGCTCGCCCGCATAGAGCAATTGCACGCGGACCAGCTTCTCGAGGAGGACCTCTCCAGGCGTCCGCCCGTGCTGCCGTCCGGAGGCATCCGGTGGGACGGAGGAGAAGCTCCGGAGACCGCGGCTCCCGGCGAACTACACTACCGCATGCAGCCCTATCATGCGCTCCAGATCGCGCTCGCGTGCGAGAAGCGTGCGAACAAGTTCTTCGCCGATTTCGCCTCCAGCGCGACCGACGCAAAGGTGCGCAACACGGCGCGCGAGATGGCCGCGGAAGAGGCCGGGCACGCACGCCTGATCGAGGATTGGCTCAAGCGGACACCACCGCCCGACAAGGATTGGGAGCACGACCCTGACCCGCCGGTTGTGTCCGACTGAAGGGAGAGCCCATGAAAGTTCTGCATCCGAAGGGCTGGGCGGCGCCGATCGGCTACTCGAACGGGATCGCCGCAAGGCCCGGCCGCATGGTGTTCATTGCCGGGCAGGTCGGGTGGGACGAGCAGCAGAAATTCCGCACTCAGGAAATCGTTCCGCAGTTCGAGCAGGCGCTGCAGAACGTCCTGGCGGTGCTCGCCGAGGCGGGCGGGCGGCCCGAGCACATCTGCCGCATAACCGGATTCTGCTGCGACAAGCAGGGCTACCTGGCGGGGCGCCGGGAATTGGGAACGATCTGGAAGCGCACCATGGGTCGCCATTATCCCGCCATGAGCATGATCTTCGTGGCCGATTTACTGGATAGTCCGGGGAAGATCGAGCTCGAGGCAACAGCGGTCGTGCCAGAGCGACAACGGGAATAAGTACACTTCGCAGGCTCGCGAACCGGAACAATGCGCGTGCCCTTCCTCCACAAGCGGAAGATCCGTTTTTCACATTGCGACCCGACGGGGATCCTGTACTTTCCGCACGTCTTCGACTTCGTCAACGCTACCGTTGAGGACTGGTTCGAGTCTGGCCTCGGCATGCCGTTCCACGAATTCCACCTGCGCCACCGCTTCGGCAACCCGGTGGTAAGCACCGATTGCGAATTCATCCACCCGTGCAGGTTCGGCGAGGAGATCGCGCTCGAACTCTCCCCGACGCGCATCGGCTCCAGCTCGATCGAGATGCGCATCATCGCCAAGGTCGGCGGTGAGGAGCGGATGCGGCTGCGCCACAAAACAGCGATGATCTCGCTCGATAGCTTTCGCGCGATCGAGATCCCGGCCGAGCTGCGAGCGCGGGCCGAGGAATTCCTTGCACCTGAGCCGCAGCAGGCCCCGGTGCCGCACGCGCTGCGCCTGCCCGAGGCGGCGCCGCCGAACGCCTTCCGCTCCAGGCAGATGGTACGGTACCTTCACTGCGATCCGGGCGGCATCGTATATTTCCCGCGCTTCTTCGATATGTTCAACGCCGCGCTCGAGGACTGGTTCGCCGAGGCGCTCGCGTGCCCCTGGGGCGCAGACCTGATCGGCGCGCGCCATCTGAGCACGCCTTCGCTCGCGATCCGCGCCGAATTTCTGCGCGCGTGCCGGCTGGGCGAGATGCTCGATTTCGATCTTTGGCCGACGCACCTTGGCCGCAGCTCGATCCAGCTTGCGCTTGCGGGTAGCGCCGCCGGTGCGGAGCGGCTGCGCGCGGCCTGGACGATCTGCATGGTCTCCCGCGAAGCGTTCCGTTCGATGCCGATCCCGGACGACCTGCGCGGGCGCATGCAAAGCCTCGTTCCGGCCGGGACTTGAATAGATTCTCCCGCCAGAGCCCGGCGGCATTTTCCTGCGGCCGAGCACGCGTGAGCCCAGGAATACCCGCGACTTGGGTCCAAGCTGACAGCACCCGAGTGTGAATGATTTCCTGCATGCGGTAAATCACTCGGGCCTTGGCTTGACAATACCGGGTATCATTAAGCCGCGCGGTGGCGCATCTGTCCAATAATCGGTTTATTCTGCGCTTTGATTGTGCCGAATCCGGGTCTGAAATTTTGGAAATCAAAGCGAATACCGAATCGCAAGAACGAGCACCGCGGCTGCGGACCGACCTCGCAGGCAGTTTGGGCCCCGACCGCCGCTGCAAGCCGAACAACGTACCGCTGCGGGTTTACCCTGGCGCGGCGTGACGTGTCCCGTGAAACCCGCTGACGAATAACCGGAGAGAGATCATGACCGCAAGAGCGCTGATTGTTCCAATCGCCCTGCTGCTGGTGTCCGGCTGTGCCGCCACGATTCATGGCACGGTGCAGCTCATCGACAGCCGTCAACAGCCGGTCCCGAACGAGAGCCCGAAGGGGGCCGTGGTCAACATGATCAATACGAGCGCCGCGGTCGAGAAGGCCTCGACTTCGGCGTCGGTGGGCGAGAAGGGCGAATTTGAGTCGCCCAAGGACAGTATCAAGCCTGGCGTCTACAAGGTGGAGGCGAGCCGCATCGGCTATGAGACCAAGACCGAGACAATCGAGATCGGCTCGTTCTTCAGCAAGGAGGTCCAGTTCAAGTTGCTGAAGATCGAGGAGGCCAAGCGCAGGTCGATCAAGGGCTCGGCCAGCGACGAGGACAAGATCATCAACCCCGGTGAAGTCAATATCCAGCCGCCGGCGATGTAAACAGATGCATCCGCTGTGCCCCAGACCCGACGCCATAACCAGAATCGAGGGTAACCCCATGGCCACACCCAATCCGCGTTTTCTTTTCATGCTGCTTGCCGCCGCCTTGCTCGGCGCCTGCGGCCAAAGCATCGACATTGAGGTCAAGGCGCGCATCGACGGCCAGCCGGCGGCGCAGGCGAAGGTCGCCGTGGACCGCCAGGAGCTCGGCGTCACCGACGCCCAGGGCGTGTTCGCGCAGCGGCTGCGCAAGAAGGCCGGTGGCGAGGTTGAAGTCACGGTGAGCAAGGAGGCGCCCGGCTACCGCATCGATCCGTGGAAAACGACCTTCCTCGTGAAGCTGCCGAAGGAGAATCAGACCGACACGTACCGCTTCGAGGCCGATCTCAAGGCCATGCGTTTCGTTACCCTGCGCGTGAGCGAGAAAGGAACGCCGCTGCCCGTAGCCAAGGTGACGGTCAGCGGGAAAGAGGCAGGCGTCACCGACGCCAAGGGCGAATTCGTGTACCTCTATCGGACGCAGCCGGCGAAGGGTGCCGAGTTCAGCGTCGCCAAGACCGGTTACAGCGCCTACCGCGCGACACGTCAGCTCGAGCCGGGCCAGGTAATCGAAGTCGCGCTCAACCGCCAGGCTGTGGTGGCGATTACGGCGCTTACCGAGGAGTACGGCCGCGCGAGCGGAGTGCCCGGGCTGGGCGTAAGCATAGACGGCAAGACCGTCGGCAAGACCGACGCGCAGGGCGGCTACACGTACACCTATCGCGGCGAGCCGGGCAGGAAGGCCGCGATCGCGCTCGCGGCGCCGGGCTATATTCCCGCGGAGTGGAAAACCACGGTCCGGCTTGACGGTCAGGTCAGCCTCCAGCGCTACTTCTACCCGACTACGCCCAAGCCGATCCGCATCGGTATCTACCGCGTCGTCGGCAACACGCCGGGCGTGGACCTGAAGGAAGTCGCGGCCCAAGCCGAGCAGACATTGGCGGCGCAGCTGTTCAAGTTCCCGGCGTTCCGCGAGGTACCGGGAGAGAGGCTGCAGGCCGAGGTCAAGCAGCGCGCGCTCAGTATCGACCGTATCGTGACCAGGGGCTGGCAGGACACTCCACTGCGCGCGATCGTGGACATGATCGTGCTCGGGAGCGTCGCCAAGGACGATGACGGCTACCTGGTCGAGGTCAAATTCCACACCGCGGGCGGCAAGATCATTTTCTCGGAGATCGCGCGCGCCCGCGGCGCCGGCGGCGTCAACGGCGCGGTGCGCGACATCGTGAACAACGTTATCGAGCGCTTTCCGCTCGAGGGCACGGTGATCGGCCAGGAGGATGATCGCTATCGCATCAACATCGGCAAGAACTGGCGTATCGGCCGCGGCACCGAGTTCACCGTGACCACGCCGACGTTCGGTGAGAGCGGCAAGGTGGCGGGCTACCGCGAAACCGGCCGGATCGAGGTCAAGCGCGGCGAAGACGTCAGCTCGCTTGCCGAGGTCGCAACACTCAAGCAGGGAGAGAAGGTGCAGATCGGCGATCGCGTGGTGCGGCGCATCGCGCGCGAGGGCGAGGAGGGCGATCGACGCACCTACTTCCTGCTCACCGCGAAGGGCGGCGTCGG
>JBGPYQ010000085.1:0-13147 GCA_041493345.1 Gammaproteobacteria bacterium
ACGCCAAGTACGACGAGGACAAGCGCAAATATCTGGAGCTGACCCGGCCGGCAGCAGCCTCCCCGAAAGCGAAGAAATAGCTAGCCCGACAGCTTGCGCTTCAGGATTTCGTTGATCTGGGCCGGGTTGGCCTTGCCCTGGGTCGCTTTCATCACCTGGCCGACCAGGGAGTTGAAAGCTTTTTTCTTGCCCGCTCTGTAGTCTTCCACCTGCTTGGCATTCGCTGCGAGCACCTGGTCGACGATTTTTTCGATTGCACCAGCGTCGCTGACCTGTTTCAGGCCGCGCTTCGCGATGATCTCGTCCACAGAGCCCTCTTTCTTCCACAGCGCGGGCAGCACTATTGTCGTTGCAGCGGTTGCGGATATCGTCCCATCCGTCACCACCCTCGACAGGTCCTTGAGCTGCTCCGGAGACACTTTGCTTCGCGAAATGTTGAGGTCGTCTTGCTTCAGCAGCGCGCTGAGCGGACCCAAAATCCAATTTGATAGGGTTGGCACTTGAGCCATTGGCAAATTGACAAACGTCTGCAGAGCGAACGTTGTGGATTCAGTGCTTGCGGCGTGCTGACTCAGCTGGTACTGCGGAATCCGATACACCGCTAGGTCTGCATCTCGCTCCTTCTGAGACTTAGGCCTCGAAGCCCAGATCTGCTCTATCCAAGACTCCGAAATGACGAGCGGCAGCAGGTCCGGGTCGGGGAAGTAGCGATAGTCGTGTGCTTCCTCCTTGGTGCGCATCGGCCGCGTCTCGTCCTTTTCGGGGTCATAGAGGCGCGTCTCCTGGATGATTTTTCCGCCGTCCTCGAGGATCTCGATCTGCCGTTTCGCCTCGAATTCGATGGCACGCTCCATGAAACGGAAAGAGTTGAGGTTCTTGATCTCGCAGCGTGTGCCGAGCGGTCCGCCAAGTCGGCGAACAGACACATTGGCGTCGCATCGGAATGAACCTTCCTGCATGTTGCCGTCGCAAATCTTGTAGTCCACTACCAACCTGTGAAGCTCCTGAGCATAGACAACAGCTTCCTGAGCCGATCGCATCTCCGGTTCCGAGACGATTTCGAGCAGGGGCACTCCCGCGCGGTTCAGATCGATCCCGGTCATGTCGTGGAAGTCTTCGTGCAGCGACTTACCGGTGTCCTCCTCGAGGTGGGCTCGCGTGAGGCGTATTTTTATGTCACCGCGAGTAGGGGAAGTGATTCGTATCTCCCCCCCTTTCACGATCGGCATCTCGTACTGGCTGATCTGATAACCCTTGGGTAGATCGGGGTAGAAATAGTTCTTCCGCGCGAAAATAGAGCGGCGGTTGATGTTGTCTGAGAGGCCTCCGTTTACTGCCAAGCCAAAGTACACCGCCTTGGCAACCGCTTCACGGTTGGCGACCGGCAGCACCCCCGGCAGCGCGATGTCCACCGCGTTCGCCTGCGTGTTGGGCGCCGCGCCGAACGCGGTCGATCCCCCCGAGAACATCTTCGACTGGGTCGAGAGCTGCGCGTGCGTCTCGAGGCCGATGACGATTTCCCATTGCATGGCTAGATCCCTGCAGGTTCGCGCCTGTGCCAATCGGTCGCGCGCTGATACTGGTGCGCGGTGTTCAACATCTTTGCTTCGGCAAAATAATTGCCGACAAGGTGCAGTCCGACCGGAAGATTGCCCACCCCGAAGCCGCAAGGGACCGACATGGCCGGCAAACCGGCGAGGTTCGCGGGAATCGTGTAGATGTCGTTCAGGTACATCTGCACCGGATCGGCCGCTTTCGCACCGATCTTGAAAGCCACCGTCGGCGAGGTCGGTCCGACCACAACGTCACAACGCTTGAAAGCCTCGACGAAATCGTTTGCGATCAGTCGCCGGATCTTCTGCGCCTTTAGGTAGTAGGCGTCGTAGTACCCGTGCGAGAGTACGTAGGTTCCGATGAGGATGCGGCGCCTCACTTCGGCGCCGAAGCCTTCGGCCCGCGTACGGCGATACATATCGGCGAGGTCGTGGTACTCCTTCGCACGATGGCCGTAGCGCACGCCGTCGAAGCGCGACAGGTTGGACGAGGCCTCGGCGGGCGCGATGACATAGTACGCCGGCACCGAGAGTCCGCTGTTCGGCAGACCGATCGGGACGCGCTTCGCGCCGAGCTTCTCGAACTCCTTGAGCCCCGCCTCGACGGCTTGGCCGACGTCGGCGGCGAGGCCCTCGCCGAAGTGCTCCTTCGGCACGCCGATGCGCAGGCCCGCAAGCGGTTTCTCGAGATCCCGAACGTAATCTTCAGGAGCGCGTTCGACCGAAGTTGAATCGTTCGGATCGAATCCGGCCATCACGTTTAGAAGCAGCGCAAGGTCTTCGGCGCTTTTCGCCATCGGCCCGCCCTGATCGAGGCTGGAGGCGAAGGCGACCATGCCGTAGCGCGACACAAGCCCGTACGTCGGCTTCAAGCCCGATAGCCCCGACAGCGCCGCCGGCTGGCGAATCGAGCCGCCGGTGTCCGTTCCCGTGGCCGCCGGCGCCATGCGCGCGGTGATCGCGGCCGCCGAGCCGCCTGAGGAGCCGCCCGGCACGCAGTCCCTGTTCCAGGGATTTTTAACCGGACCGTAAAAAGAGGTCTCGCTGGAAGATCCCATCGCAAACTCGTCCATGTTGGTCTTGCCAAGGATCACCGCGCCCGCGTTGTTGAAGCGCTCGATCACGTGCGCGTCGTACGGCCCGACGAAATTCGACAACATTTTCGAGCCGCAGGTAGTGGGCCAGCCCTTGGTCACGAAAATGTCTTTGTGTGCGACCGGGATTCCGGCGAGCGGCTGCGCTCCACCCTTCGCGATGCGCTCGTCGGCCGCGCGCGCCTGCGCGAGGCTTTTTTCCGCGTCGACGGTGATGAAGGCGTTGAGCGAGCCGTTCAGCTTTTCAACGCGCCCGAGGAAAAGTTCGGTCAGCTCGACGCTCGAGATTTTTCCTTGCGCGAGCGCGGCGGAAAGCTCTTTGAGGGAAGCGTTCAACATAGGATTCAGAATTCAGGCCTGAATCCCGCTATTCGATCACCTTGGGAACGAGGTAAAGGCCCGCGTCCTTCTGCGGCGCGAGCGACTGATAGAGTTCGCGCCGGTCGGTTTCGGTCACTTCGTCCTCGCGCAGACGCAGCGCCGATCCCTGAGCATGCGACATCGGCTCGATGCCGTCGGTGTCGATCCTCTGCATCTCCCCGATCAGTTCGAAGATTTCATTCAGCTGCGCCTGCATGGCCGCAGCTTCCCCGGCGCTGATCCCGATGCGGGCCAGATTGGCGATGCGCCGGACCTCTTCCAGGGAAAGGGGCATGAAAAATCGCTTAAAACAGGGGGTTATTTGCGGTATTATAACGTATTCGACAAGCTTCTTTCCTAAGGGAATCAACAGGATGTTTGGCTTTTTGCGCGGCTATTTGTCGGACGACATGGCGATTGACCTCGGCACGGCCAATACGCTGATTTACGTGCGCGGTAAAGGAATCGTCCTGAATGAGCCTTCGGTCGTGGCGATCCGCCAGGAAGGCGGCCCCAACGCCAAGAAAACCATTCTGGCGGTCGGCAAGGAGGCCAAGGCCATGCTCGGCAAGACGCCGGGCAACATCACCGCAATCCGTCCGATGAAGGACGGCGTGATCGCCGACTTTACCGTCACCGAGCAGATGCTCAAGCAGTTCATCAAGAAGGTGCACGAGTCGCGGCTGTTCTCGCCTTCGCCCCGCATCATCATCTGCGTTCCCTGCGGCTCGACGCAGGTGGAGCGGCGCGCGATCCGCGAGGCCGCCATCGAAGCGGGAGCAAGCCAGGTATTCCTGATCGAGGAGCCGATGGCGGCGGCCATCGGCGCCGACATGCCGGTGGCCGAACCCACGGGCTCGATGGTCGTGGACGTCGGCGGCGGCACGACCGAGGTCGGCGTGATCTCGCTCGGCGGCATGGTGTACTCGGGCTCGGTGCGCGTCGGCGGAGACAAGCTCGACGAGGCCATCATCAACTACATCCGCCGCAACTACGGCATGCTGATCGGCGAGACCACGGCGGAGAACGTCAAAAAGGAAATCGGCTCGGCCTTCCCGGGTTCCGAAGTCCGCGAGATGGAGGTGAAGGGCCGCAATCTCGCCGAGGGCATCCCGAGAAGCTTCACCATTTCCTCGAATGAAATCCTGGAAGCGTTCACCGAGCCGCTCAACCAGATCGTCGGCGCGGTGAAGTCGGCGCTGGAGCAGACTCCCCCTGAGCTCGGCGCCGACATCGCCGAGAAGGGCATGGTGCTCGCCGGCGGCGGCGCGCTGTTGCGCGACCTCGACCGGCTCCTCATGGAAGAAACCGGGCTCCCGGTGATCATCGCCGACGATCCGCTTTCCTGCGTCGTCCGCGGCTCGGGCAAGGCGCTGGAAAGAATGGACAAGCTTGGGAGCATTTTCGCCAGCGAATGACTGGTGAATGCGTGAATGTGTGAACGCATGAAGGGTAAGACGGGCGTCCGCCCGGAAGATTCTTCGCGCCCTCCTGCGTTCACCTTTCACTTTCTTTACTGCTGATGGACTACCAGCCGCCGCCGTTTTTCAGCCGCGGTCCCGCGCCGCTGGTCCGATTGGCGTTCTTTGTTTCGCTTGCGGTTCTTCTGATGGTCCTCGATGCGCGCGTCCGCTACGCGGATACGCTGCGTCAAGTCATCGCGCTGGTTGCCTATCCCCTGCAGCGGGTGTCCATGGCGCCGGTAGCGCTGTTCAATGCCGCTGCCGATTATTTCTCGGACCGGGCGGCGCTCACGCGCGAGAACGACGCACTCAAGTCCAAACAGCTGCAGGCGGCGACCGGGCTGCTGACGCTCGAGGCGCTTGCCGCGGAGAACTCACAACTGAGGAGGCTGCTGGAGGCGCGCGAGCGCCTGCCGCGCAAGGCCACCTTCGCCGAAATCCTCTATGCAGGACGCGACCCGTTCTCGCGCAGGATCGTAATCGACAAAGGCAGCCAGAGCGGCATCGAGGCGGGCCAGGCGGTGGTCGACGACGTCGGCGTCATCGGCCAGGTGACGCGGGTGAACATTCTGCTTTCCGAGGTGACCCTGATGACCGACAAGGAGCAGATGATACCGGTGCAGCTGCTGAGAAACGGCCTGCGCGCCGTGGCCTTCGGCGGCGGCGACGGCACGCTCGACCTGCGCTTCATGGCCGCAAACGCCGACATCCAGGCCGATGACGTGCTGGTCACTTCGGGCATAGACGGAACTTATCCGAGCGGCCTGCCGGTCGCCACGGTAGCGCGAATCGAGCGCGATTCCGCATACGCCTTCGCCAGGATCACCTGCGTGCCCACCGCGGGCACCGACAAGTATAAGCAGGTGCTGGTGCTGTCCCGGGAGGCAAACCTGCCGCCTCGCCCTGCAGAAGCCGAGCCCGCGACGGCCAGGCCCGCGAAGCAAAAGCGGACAAAGAGGCAGGAATGAACACAGGCGCAAGGGGAGCGTAATGCCCTTCGATGACCGCCCGCAGCGCATTTTGCTTCCGGTGAGCGTGGGCTACATGGTGTTTACGATCGTGCTCGCGCTGCTCTTCAACCAGCTGCCGTGGCGCGACGTCAACGGGCTGCCCGATGTTGTGGCGCTGGTGCTTACGTTTTGGTGCGTGCACCAGCCGCGCAAGATCGGCATAGGCACCGCCTGGGCGCTCGGCCTCATCATAGACGCGGGCAACGGCGCGCTTCTCGGCCAGCATGCCTTCGCCTACGCCGTGCTCGCGTTCGCGGCGATCACTTTGCACCGGCGCATTCTCTGGTTCTCGCTGTGGGGGCAGGCCGTTCACGTGCTGGTGCTGCTGCTCGCGAGCCAGTTGCTGGTGGTCGCAGTGCGCCACATCGCCGGCGGGGAGTTTCCCGGGTTCGCCTACTTCGCCGGCAGCCTGATCGCGGCGGCGCTGTGGCCGGCCGCGACGTTTCTGCTCCTTTTTCCGCAGCGCCGGCCCGTGGACGTGGACCAGAACCGTCCGATCTGAGTCATGAAATTCGTCGAGCTCAGGAATACCCGGCAGGAACTGTACCATTTCCAGTTTCGCGTCAGCGTCGCCGGCATTGCGGTGCTCGCCGCGTTCGCAATCCTGTTCTCGCGATTCTTCTACCTTCAGGTCTGGCAGCACGACTATTACAACACCCGGGCCGAGGACAACCGCATCTCGATCGTGCCAATCCTGCCCGGCCGCGGCATCATCCACGACCGCAACGGCGTGGTGCTCGCGCGCAATTTTTCCGCCTACACGATCGAGATCACTCCAGGCAAGATCGCCGACCTCGACGCCACGATCGGCCAGCTTGCCGCAATCGTCGACATCCCGCCGAAGGACCGCAGGCGCTTCCAGCGCATGCTGGAGGAGAGCAAGAGTCTCGACAGCCTGCCCATCCGCACGCGCCTCACCGACGAGGAAGTCGCGATAGTCGCGGTCAACCGCTTCCGCATTCCGGGAGTGGAGGTCAAGGCGCGGATGTTCCGCCAGTATCCCTTCGGCGAAGTTGCTTCGCACGTGGTCGGCTACCTCGGCCGAATCACCGACAAGGATCTCGAGCTCATCAGGGAGGCGGATCTCGCCGCCAACTACCGGGGCACCGATCACGTCGGGAAGACGGGACTGGAACAGAGCTACGAGCGCGAGCTGCACGGCACCACCGGCTTTGAGCAGGTGGAAATCGACTCCGGCGGGCGCGGCGTGCGCACCCTTTCGCACTCCGCCCCAACAGCCGGCAAGAACCTGGGCCTGACACTCGACATCCGGCTGCAGGAAATCGCCGAACGGGCATTCGGCGCAAACCGCGGCGCGCTGATCGCCCTGGAGCCTTCGACAGGCGGCGTGCTCGCACTGGTGTCCAAGCCCGGCTTCGACCCCAATCTGTTCGTCGACGGCATTGATCCGGCGAACTGGGACGCGCTCAACGACTCTGCCGACCTGCCTCTCAACAACCGCGCCCTCGCCGGCCTCTATCCGCCCGGCTCAACCTTCAAGCCCTATATGGCCCTCGCGGCGCTGGAGCTGGGCAAGAGAACACCGTCGCAGACAACTTTCGATCCCGGCTATTTCATGTTCGGCGGAACCCGGTTTCGCGATTTCAAGGCCAGCGGGCACGGCTATGTGGACATGGTCAAATCGATCGTCGTGTCCTGCGATACCTATTACTACAGTCTGGCCAACGATCTCGGCATCGACAACATCGCGCACTTCATGGGCCAGTTCGGATTCGGCGCCCGCGCCGGCATCGACATCGAAGGCGAAGCAACCGGAGTGCTGCCCTCTGCGGAATGGAAAATGCGACGCTTCCGGACTCCCGAACAGCAGAAGTGGTACCCCGGCGAAACCATCAGCGTGGGCATCGGCCAGGGCTACAACGCGTACACGCCGCTGCAGCTCGCGCAGGCCGTGGCGGCACTCGCAAACAACGGCGTGATGTACCGCCCGCACATCGTCAGCTACACCGAGGACGCGAAAACCGGCGAGCGGACCCTCGTGGAACCGAAACCGCTATCGCCCCTGGCGGTGAAACCGCGAAACCTCGAATTGATCAGGACGGCAATGATCGGCGTGAACAGGGAAGGCACCGCGGCGGGCGCCTTTGCCCGGGCGAAGTATGTGAGCGCCGGAAAGACCGGCACCGCGCAGGTGGTGGCGCTCAAACAGAATGAAAAATACGACGCGTCGCGCGTCGGCGAGCGATTGCGCGATCACGCGCTGTTCATCGCCTATGCTCCGGCGAATGATCCTACGATCGCACTCGCCGTGGTGGTGGAAAACGCGGGTTTTGGCGCGCGGGCGGCCGCGCCGATCGCACGCCAGGTGTTCGACTTCTACCTGCTCGGCCAGCACGCGGACAGGCCGCCCGAGGCAGCGCCCGTGGAGGACGGCGATGGTGATTAGAGGTCTGGCCGAACGATTTACCGCCAAGATCGACGGGCCACTCTTCGTGATCGTCTGCGCGCTGCTGCTGCTGGGCATCCTGACGCTCTACAGCGCGTCCTTCGAGCAGCCGGGCCGCGTCGCCGCGCAGGGGCTCAATATCGTGATCGCGCTTGCCGTGATGTGGCTCGCAGCCCAGGTCCATCCGCTCGCCCTGATGCGCTATGCAGTACCCGCCTTTCTCCTGGTCTTGCTGATGCTGGCCGGAGTGGCCCTCTTCGGCGACGTTCGCAACGGCGCGCGCAGATGGCTCCCTCTGGGCTTCGGCAGCATCCAGCCTTCCGAGCTCGCGAAAATCGCGATACCCCTGATGCTCGCGCGCTACTTCCACCTGCATGAAGGGGCTTTGGGCTTTCGCGAATACGCAGTCGCGGCCGTGCTGCTGGCGGTGCCGACCCTGCTGATCGCGCGCCAGCCCGATCTCGGCACGGCGTTGCTCGTGGCGGCGGCCGGCTTCTATGTCATTTTTCTCGCCGGCCTGTCGTGGAAATTCATGGCGGGCATGTTTGCCGCCGGGCTGGCAAGCCTCCCGGTCCTCTGGGGCGTACTGCACAGTTACCAGCGCCGGCGTTTTCTCACGCTGCTCGACCCGTCCCAGGATCCGCTCGGCGCCGGCTATCACATCATCCAGGCGACCATCGCAGTCGGCTCCGGCGGCGCCGTCGGAAAGGGCTGGCTGAAAGGCACGCAGACGCACCTCGAGTTCATCCCCGAGCGCGCGACGGATTTCATCTTCGCGGTGTACTCGGAAGAGTTCGGCCTGATCGGCAACGTCCTGCTGCTGCTCCTCTACCTCGCGCTCATCGCCCGCGGCCTGACGATCGCAGCGAACGCACCGACGTTCTTTGCCCGCCTGCTCGCCGGCTCCATCACGCTTACGTTCTTCACCTACACCTTCGTCAACATGGGCATGGCGAGCGGGCTGCTGCCGGTGGTCGGCGTGCCCCTGCCCCTGATCAGCTACGGCGGCACCGCGATGGTGACGCTGTTCTTCGGCATCGGTATGCTCATGAGCATCCGGCACCACCGCACGCTGGTTCAAACCTGAGGGCAACGCACGACATGAAAGCCGGGTTCAACCGCCAAGGACGCCATGAAAACCATTTAGTGCTGCATTCCCTGGCGTCCTTCGCGTTCTTTGCGGTAATAGCTTTTTTGCTCGCGGGCTGCGGAAGCACGCCAAAGCGCGGCGGCTTCTACCAGGACGACGGCCCCGGCGGGCCGCCGCCGGTGAACCTGGACAAACTCGCCGACGCGGAACCGAAAGTCGAGCCGCTTAATCGCGCCGCCGGCTTTCCCTATAGCGTCTTCGGCCAGCGGTACGTGCCGAACCAGTCGCTGCAGCCCTACCGCAAGCGCGGTATCGCCACCTGGTACGGGCGCAAATTCCACGGCCGGCGCACTTCCAGCGGCGAGCGCTATGACATGTACACAATGACCGCCGCGCATACCATCCTGGCGATCCCGAGCTACGCGCGGGTCACGAACCTCAAGACCGGTCACAGCATCATCGTGCGCATCAACGACCGCGGTCCGTTCCATTCGGGCCGCATCATCGACCTCTCCTTTGCGGCGGCGTACAAACTCGGCTTCGCCGGCTCCGGCAGCGCGATGGTGGAGGTCGAGGCCATCATGCCGGCAGACATGCCGCGGCTCGCCTCCCGCAAGCCTGACTCCCGCCCCATCGAAGTCGCCCGCTCCAAGACGGTTCCGGAGGTCCCGGCCACGGCCCCGGAGGCGAAGCCGCCTGCCATTCCGATTTCCGCCGAGGCCAACGGCATCTACCTGCAGCTCGGGGTGTTTTCGGTGCGCGAAAACGCGGACGACCTGCGCGTGAGAATCTATCAGCAGCTCAACTGGCTCAACCAGGCGATTGAAATCCTGCCGGAGAACGGGCTGTTCCGCCTGCGCCTGGGCCCCTACCGCGACCGCACCGAAGCGAAGGCTATCGCGGACAGGATCCGCGAGTCGCTCGAGCTGAAGCCGATTGTCGTCGTTCGCTGAATGACTCCGTGCGCCGGCATTGCCCGCGATCGGCATGGCGAAACACTCCGGCCTGATTTCCTGCGCAATCCCCGGGAGATCGGCGGGTATAATCCGGCTCCGCGGTCCCCATGCCTAGAATCTTCGCCGTTCTCCTCGCCGCCGGCCTGGTTTCGACCGCCCGCGCCGATCCGCCGCAGCCCCCTGCGGTGACTGCGCGCGCCTGGCTGCTCCTGGACGCATCGAGCGGCCAGGCGATCGCGAGCCGAAATCCGGAGGAGCGCGTCGAGCCCGCGTCGCTCGCCAAGATCATGTCCGCCTATATCGCTTTCTCGGCGCTGAGGAACAAGACGCTTTCTCTGTCGCAGACCGTGCCCGTGTCCGTTCGCGCCTGGCGCGCGGGCGGCTCGCGCATGTTCATCGAGCCGAAAAAGCCCGTAACCGTCGAGGAGTTGCTGCACGGGCTGATCGTGCAGTCCGGGAACGATGCCTGCATCGCGCTCGCCGAGGCTATCGGGGGCTCCGAAGAAGCGTTCGTGCAATTGATGAACGGCGAGGCGCAGCGTCTGGACATGAAGAACACCCATTTCACCAACTCGAGCGGCCTGCCCGAACCGCAGCAATATTCCACCGCAGGCGATCTTGCGCTGCTCGCCGCCGCGCTCATCCGCGATTTTCCCGAGTACTACGGGATTTATTCCCGGCGCGAATACAGCTACAACAACATCACCCAGCAGAACCGCAACCGGCTGCTGTGGCTCGATCCGAATGTGGACGGAATGAAAACCGGGCACACGGAAGGCGCCGGCTATTGCCTGATCGCCTCGGCGAGGCGCGGGGCGCGGCGCTTGCTGTCCGTGGTGCTGGGGACGGCCTCCGCCGCCCTGCGCGTCCAGGAAAGCCAGAAGCTGCTCAATTACGGCTTCCAGCACTACGACGGCGTGCGCCTGTACCAGAAAGGCGAGGCGATCGGCACGCTGCATGTCTGGAAGGGCAGCAGCTCGGTGCTGAAGGCCGGCGTTGCCTCCGACCTGTTCGTCACGATACCGAAAGGGTCCGCCGACAGGCTGAGCGCCGAACTTGTCAGCCGGCAGCCTCTGGTCGCGCCGCTTTCCTCCGGCCAGCGCGTCGCCACGCTGCACGTCTCGCTCGAGGGCAAGCCGTTCGGCGAGTATCCCGTAGTGGCGCTCGAGAACATCGCCATGGCTGGGTTTTTTGTCCGCGCCTGGGACAGCGTGAGGCTGTGGCTCAGGTAAGAGGCAAAAGATGATTTACCTCAACGGCGATTTCATTCCGATCGAGCAAGCAAAGGTTCCCGTGCTCGACCGAGGCTTCATTTTCGGCGACGGCGTGTACGAGGTGATCCCGGTGTATTCGCGCCGGCCGTTCCGCATCGACGAGCACCTCGCACGGCTGCAGGCGAGCCTGGATGCGATCCGTCTCGACAACCCTTATCAAGCAGGAAAATGGAGCGAGCTGATCGGAAAAATCGTCGCGGCCAATCCCTGGGAGGACCAGAGCGTGTATCTGCAGGTCACCCGTGGAGTCGCCCCGCGCGAGCACACCTTCCCGCGGGGCCTGAAGCCGACGGTGTTCATCATGTCCGGTGCGCTTGTGACGCCCTCCGCGGAGCTGGTGAAGAGCGGCGCCGGCGCGATCGTGCTGCCCGATTTCCGCTGGCTGCGCTGCGACATCAAATCCACCTCGCTGCTGGGCAATTGCATGCTGCGCTCGGCCGCGGCCGACGCCGGCTGCACCGAGGCCATTCTCCTGCGCGACGGCCAGCTCACCGAGGCATCGGCAAGCAACGTGTTCATCGTTCAGGGCGGAACCGTCCTCGCTCCGCCCAAGTCCCAACTGATATTGCCGGGAATCACCTACGACGTGGTGCTCGAGATTCTGCGCGCGAATGCCATCGCGCATGCGGTGCGTCCGGTCGCCGAGAGCGAGCTGCGCTCGGCCGACGAGGTCTGGGTGACCTCGTCCTCGAGGGAGGTGCTGGCGATCACCACGCTCGACGGCAAACCGGTCGGCTCAGGGGAATACGCGGGCAAGCCCGGCCCGCTGTTTGCGCGCGTGCACGCGCTCTACCAGCAGTTCAAGTCCAGCGTGATGCGCGCGCCCGCCCATGCCTGAGCTCGATGCACCCGTCCTCGCCTTTCCCTGCGAGTTTCCCATCAAGGTCCTGGGAAAGACGCAGGCCGGGTTCGCGCAAGCGGTGATCGAGGTCGTCAAGCACCACGCTCCCGATTTCGACCCGGCGACGCTCGAAATGCGCCCGAGCCGCGCGGGGAAGTATCTTTCGCTCACCTGCAACGTTCGCGCGGTTTCGCGCGAGCAGCTCGACGAGCTGTACCGGGAATTGTGCGATCATCCGATGGTGACGATGGTGTTGTGAACTGCCCCATGCAAAGCGCCGCGAGATCAGCTTCCACCGTCATTCCCGCGAAAGCGGGAATCCGGATTGGCAAAGCGCCGATCGTCAGGCATCTCGGCCTCTCCGAGTATGCGCCGACCTACCAGGCGATGCGCCGGTTCACCGATGCGCGCGGTACGACAACGCCCGACGAGCTCTGGGTGCTCGAACACCCGCCCATATACACGACCGGCCTCGCCGGCAGGCCGGAGCATTTTCCGCGCGGCTCGCTCATTGCGCTCGCGCGCACCGACCGCGGCGGGCAGATCACTTATCACGGCCCCGGGCAGGCGATCGTGTACGTGCTGGTGGATCTCGCGCAACGCGGCCTCACCGTCCGCGCCATGGTGCAGCTCATCGAGCAGGCCGTGATGGACACGCTCGCGACGCATCATGTTCACGCATCGCGCAAAGCCGGCGCGCCGGGCGTGTACGTGGACGGCGCGAAAATCGCCGCGCTCGGCCTGCGCGTGAAGCGCGGCTGCTGCTACCACGGCGCTGCGCTCAACGTGAACATGGACCTCGCGCCCTTCTCCGCGATCGATCCCTGCGGCTATCCCGGCCTGGAAGTCACGCAGACCTCGGCGCTCGGCGTCGCCGCGGACGTGGACGAATTGGGGACGGCAATGGCCCTGCGCATCGCGCGGCTGCTCGAAGACAAATATGACGGCCATCGCTGAAAAGAAAAAAGGCGCATCGAAGACGCGCATCCCGATTGCGCTCGCTCCGGCCGATCGGCTCGCCAAGCCGGAGTGGATCCGAGTGCGCGCGGCCTCGCCCGGCTCGCGCTTTCACGACATCAAGAAGATCCTGCGCGAAAAC